>JAFDAT010000332.1 GCA_019313725.1 Deltaproteobacteria bacterium | reverse complement strand
ACCGGATAACACCATTGCCGTCAATGTCGTGGTTGAATTGACCCCCCATTCCCTGCAGGCCATTGTTGAAAACGCGAAACGAATCACGGGAAGAAATGAGAAAGGCCACTACAAGGTCGACACGGCCGACAAGGTCGGAGAGATGATTTCCCGATTTCTTGCCGAAAATAATTTCGAGGATTTCGTGAGTAATTCTGAAAACTACAACCCAACCCGGACAAGCCGGAAATTCTAATATCGGATATCAAAATACTAAACAACTTCAAATGACCCAATACCAAACACTTAAAAGGATTCTACCATGACTTTTGAAACGATCATCTATGAAAAGACAAAATCAGTTGCCGTCGTCAAATTGAATCGACCCGAGGTGCTCAACGCCATGAACCGGCAGCTGTGGATCGATTTTCAGGCTGCCCTGGACACAGCCCGACTAGACCCCGAGGTAAAAGTTCTGATCATTACCGGCGTGGGTCGGGCATTTTCCACCGGCGCCGACCTTAAAGAATCAAAATCAAGGAGCCTGGAAGCGTACAGGACTTACCTGGTCGAACTCCAGGAAGCATCCCGAAAGATCATCCGCTTTGAAAAACCCACCATCGCGGCCATCAACGGATATGCCCTGGGGTCGGGTTACGAACTGGCGCTGGCCTGCGATATCAGGGTTGCCGCCCAAGAAGCTCAGATCGGATCACCCGAAGCAAAGGTCACCTCAGCGGTAACCGGAGGGGCCCTGCGTCTGTTGCAGGACCTTGTAGGCCCGGCCAAAGCCAAAGAGCTGCTTTTTACCGCCGAATACATCGATGGTATAGAAGCCGAACGGATCGGGTTGGTAAATAAAGCGGTACCTTTAGACCGATTGATGGACGAAGCTTTGTCTATGGCTGGTAAAATGTCGGCGAATTCGGCCTTTTCGATTGCGATGATAAAAAAGGGATTGCGCATGGCGTCCGGTGAAGTCAGCCTGGAGGCTTTGATGGAATTCGAAGTGGAATCTTGTCTGGCCTGTGTTTCAACGAAGGAGCGTCAGAAATCGTTGCAGGAATTTGAGACACGTAAAAAGTAAAACTTAAGGAGTAAAACCATGCTCGAACATGTATTGAATGCCGACTCCGTGGCCATTATAGGTGCATCCAAAAATGAAACCAAACGGGGGTTTCAGACAATCCGAACGCTTTTAGATGAAAACTACGACGGTAAAATCTATCCGGTCAATCCGAAAGAAAGCAGCATACTGGGTTTTCAGTGCTATAAAAAAACATCGGATATTCCCGGCCCTGTGGACATGGCCCTGATCGCGACCCCGGCCCGAACCGTGCCATCCGTGTTGGAAGACTGTGGCAAGAAAGGCGTGCACGGCGCGGTGGTACTGGCTGGTGGTTTTGGTGAAACCGGCCTGAAAGGCAAGCTACTGGAAGAGACCATTGTGCAGACAGCTCAAAAGCATGGTATCCGCATTATCGGGCCGAACACATCGGGCATGATCAATTTTCACAAAGCCCTGAATCTGGTCGGACTGCGCGATGCACCCAAGGGCGATATCGCTCTTTTAACCCAGAGCGGAAACATGGCCTTGACGCTGATCACCGAGGCGAAAATAAAAAGCAAAAAAGGATTCTCCTATTACGTCGGTGTGGGCAACGAGGCGGATATCAAGTTCCATGAATATCTGGAATTTTTTCGAAAAGACCCTAAAACCAGAGCAATTCTGATGTATGTCGAGGGCATGCGCCAGGGCCGCGAATTCCTGCAGCAGGCCCACATAACCACCATTGAAAAACCGGTCATTCTGCTTAAAAGCGGGCGCTCATCGACAGGGAAACAATCGGCCGGTTCCCACACCGGTGCGTTGGCCGGCATCTCTGCTGTTGCCAAAGGGGCTTTTGAACGCGCCGGTATCGTGGTAATTGAAAATTCCGATGAACTGTTTCCAGCGGCCGAAACCCTTTCCAGCCTGCCACCCATGAAAAACAAAGGTGTTGCCATCCTGGCGGACGGCGGCGGCCATGCCACCATTGCCGCTGATTTGCTGAGCGACCTGGGTATCGACATACCGGAACTGGCGGAATCCACCAAGTCAAAGCTTAAAAAATTTTTGCCGCCCGCGGCCTCACTGCGCAATCCGGTGGATGTCGCCGGGGGAACCGATTCAGATCCATCCGTCTTTGCTGACTGTGCGCGGATTCTGCTCAATGACCCCAATATCGGCGGACTTTTGATTGTAGGACTTTTTGGCGGTTACGGCATACGCTTCGCGGAAAGCCTGTCGCTCATGGAGGAAGATGCCGCTCACCAGATGGGGAAACTGGTCGTAAAAAAGGGCAAGCCAATCATCCTGCACAGCCTTTACAGTTCGGAAAAATCCCATTCGCTGGACCTCCTGCGTTATTACGGCATCCCGGTATATGATTCCCTGGATGTGGCTTGTAAGTGCATTTCCGTTCTGGCTACCTACGGTGCCTACTGCAAAGCCTACCACGTCAAGACCAATTTTGTGCTCAACTGGGGTTCCAAGGCGCTGAAAGAAGGCCAAACCTTGATTAAAAATGCTGAAAAGGAAAACCGCGCTTGTCTCCTCGAACCTGAGGCAAAAGCGCTCCTTGGTCTTCACGGTGTCAACATCGCTACGGAACATCTGGCCCGGACAGCAGATGAAGCGGCGGCGGCGGCAAACGACATGGATGCCGCCGCTGTGCTTAAAATTGTCTCACCGGACATATTGCACAAAAGTGAAGCCAAAGGGGTCGCCCTAAACCTGGAAACTGAAAAAGCGGTACGCCAGGCTTTCGAGGACATTGTTGCCGACGCTAAAAACTATAAGCCGGATGCCGACATCCGGGGGGTATTGGTTGCCCCTATGGCGAAACCCGGTCTCGAAGTGATTATCGGGACCAAAATTGACGATCAGTTTGGTCCGGTCGTCATGTTCGGCCTGGGCGGTGTCATGGTCGAGATCCTCAAAGATGTCGCCTTTCGTGTGCTGCCCTTGTCCCGCCACGGCGCCAAAATGCTCATTCAGGAGATCAAGTCTTTCCCCATCCTAAACGGTGTCAGGGGGGGGGTAGCCGCTGATAAAAATGCCCTGATTAGACTGCTCTTAACCTGTTCCGAGTTAATGGAGGCCTACCCGGAGATCCTGGAGATGGATCTCAATCCGGTGATCGTACACGCTGAAGGATGCACGGTTGTGGATGCCCGCATCCTCCTAAAAGAATCATGATGTGGGCCAACGGAATGCACCCACAATGATGCGTTCAATCTTTGCTTGACAATGATTTCCTTAATAATATAGAAAAACACAAACGTTGAAAATCAAATGCAGGTTATGCCAGGCTTTAGCCATCCCGACCTTGAACGGGATGGCTTTTTTTTTCATTTAAAAAGGAACTCGGAATGATTACTAAAATCATCGTTCTCATCGCCTATTTCCTCATAATCCTGATCATCGGATTCATTGCGCGCACGCGCCTTAAATCATCGCCGGAAACCTATTTTCTGGCAGACCGCAAACTGGGCACCCTGGTGCTCCTGGGAACCATGGTGGCGACTAATTTTTCCGCTTTCACCGTATTCGGCACTTCCGGTGCAGGGTATCGGGACGGCTATGCTTTTTTTCCGATCATGGGATTCGGGACCGGCTTCATGGCGCTGACCTTCTGGATTTTAGGACGCAAAATCTGGGAAGCCGGCCGGCGGACGAACGCGGTAACCCCGCCGGAACTGGTTCGCGTACTCTATGAAAGCCCCCTGCTCTCTTTTATATTTTCCCTGGTGATGATCATCTTCACCATTCCCTACCTGGCTCTGCAACCCATGGCCGCCGGCTATGCCCTGGAGGCGCTTATTGGCATGCCGTACATTTACGGTTGTATATTGGTCACCGCAATTATTCTCATTTACACCCTGCGGGGCGGTTTAAGAGCCGTGGCCTGGACCGATCTGTTTCAGGGTGTGGTCATGTTTTTGCTGCTGCTGGCGTCCCTGATCATCGTGGCTCAACACCACGGAGGGTTTATCGAAGCCAACCATAAAATCCTGGCGTCCAACCCGGACCTGTTTTCGCGGCCGCCATTCTGTCCATTGTGTGCGGAGAAGGCATCATGCTGCTTTTTTATTTCAAGCTGCTGCCGACAGGACCATTTCTCCCGGTGGTGTGGGTAATGACGGTAACCTTCGCGTTTTACCTGGGCACACATTTCATTATCCTGATTAAACGCCGGGAAGTCGTTTGGAAACTGCCGAAGTGGGTGTTTGACCGTTACGTCTACCTGATGGGTGCGGTGTTTATCCTGGGTATGGACTACTGGGCCTGGGAAAAGGCTCAACCGCTTATCGCGGGCGTGCCGGCCTGGATAGGATTTTTTGTCCTTCTTTCACTGGTACAGACGGTGGGGATGGTCTACATGGTACGCAA
>JAFDAT010000331.1 GCA_019313725.1 Deltaproteobacteria bacterium | reverse complement strand
AAAAGCTGAGCCAGTTGAGGTCGGAAATGATGCATCTCGGCATATCCACAGTGACAACCCGGTCACTGGATCTCAACGACCCTCCGGACGCAGGTAACCACCCAGGGTTCGACCGCATCCTGTTGGATGCCCCCTGCTCCGGCCTGGGGGTGCTGCGCCGTAATCCGGACGCCAAATGGGCCGCTGCAAAAAAGAACCTTGAAGCTTTCAAAGAACGCCAGTCAAATTTTCTGACGCATCTGGCGCCGCGCCTGAAGGTTAACGGCACTTTGCTCTACGCGGTGTGCAGCATGGAACCCGAAGAGAATGATGCGGTGGTGGAAGCCTTTCTAAAAACGCATTCCGGCTATATCGTGGATAAGGATCCAAGCACCGTACCGGATACCGTACAGCCGTTTGTCGATAAAGACGGATTTTTGAGAACGTTTCCCCACACCCACAACATGGATGGTTTTTTCTCTGTTCGCCTCAAACGGATAAAATGATTCTGCGGGCTGCTAAATACTCACTTTTGCTTCTCATATTCCTGTGTGTTACCGGGGTCAGCGCCTACCTGACCCTGACTTTTGTGATCAAAAGCGAAGAGAGCGTGATTGTTCCGGAGCTGGTGGGCAGGGATGTCATCTACGCTCTCGAAATTTTGACTGACCTCGGGCTGAATATCAAAGTCAAGGGGTCCGAGTACAGTGAGGACGTCCCCAAGAATCACGTAATTATCCAGGAACCCGGCCCCGGCGCAGAGATTAAAATAGACAGAGACGTCAGGATTCTTATCTCGAAAGGGCAAAAAACCGTTCTAATGCCCAACCTGAAAGGGCTCTCAATTCACCGCGCCAACCTGGCGATCCAGGAAAACGGGCTTTGCCAGGGGCAGGTATCCTTTACCCACCATGGCCCCAAAACCGGCAGGGATGACATCATCTCGCAGGTTCCCGAGCCCGATCAGTGGGTCCAGCGCGGAAGATGCATCGATCTGCTCGTCAGCCTGGGGCCCCGCCCCCGAATGTATAAAATGGAAAATTTGCGTGGTCTTTCATTGGATGAAGCCGTGTACCTGATTGAAAAAAGCAACCTGGCCGTCGGAAATATCAGATATGCCTTCAACGTCAACGACCCCGAACACACTATTATTGACCAGGACCCGAAATACGGATACAGAATATCGGAAAAAGCTTTGGTGAATCTGACCATCAACAAAAATCCGGTGCAACCAACAAACGCTGCAGGATTGGATGTGTTGACCCAGGGTGTTTTCAGCTATCGTCTAGCGCCGGGCTTTTTTAAAAAGCGTGTCCAGGTTAGCCTGAACATCGGCGGTGTGGTCGGTGAAATATTTAACGACCTGATGGGGCCGGGAAAAGAAATATGGCTGGTCATACCCAGCCATACAACCACAACGCTTTTTTGCTACGTGGATGGAGAACTTGTCCGCACACAAGTTTACAGCCCCAACTGATCTCGGCGTGGGGAATTTGGAGTACGGATTGCGGAATGGAAACAATACTGCGATAGCAGTTTCAATAATCGCCACAAAGACACCAAGGCGCGAAGTGTTTAATAATAGTTCTTCGAGTCTTAGCGGCTTCGTGGCAAAAAAAGAATCATCTTGATCAGCGTTTAGCTACGCAATGTCGCCACTAAGACACCAAGGCACAAAGCGTTTGATACTTTTCTTAGAGCCTTTGAGTCTTCGTGGCCAACCAATTTTCTAAAGGTCTATGTAAAGGAGATCCTGCATGAAACTGATTGCGCCATCGATACTGTCGGCTGATTTTTCGAAACTGGGCGATGAAATACGTGCCGTGGAAAAAGCCGGTGCAGACTGGATTCACATCGATGTAATGGATGGTCATTTTGTACCCAACATTACCATCGGGCCCCTGGTGGTGGCTGCAGTGAAAAAAGTCACGAATCTGCCCCTTGACGTACACCTGATGATTGAGAATCCCGAACAATACATTTCGGCGTTTACCGAGGCCGGGGCAGATCTGATCACGGTGCAGGTGGAAACCTGCCCACACTTGAACCGGGTGATCCAGATGATCCACCATGCCGGTGCCAAAGCCGGTGCCGTGCTCAACCCGTCTACATCTTTGGCGACCATTGAGTGGGAACTCGAAAATCTTGAGCTTGTCATGGTCATGAGCGTAAACCCCGGCTTCGGCGGGCAGAAATTCATCCCCGCCATCCTGGACAAAGTCAGGATGCTGAAACAATCGATCAAGCAGAAAGGTTTGAATACACTTATTGAAATCGATGGCGGCGTCAACAAGGACACGATTAAAGGCATTTCAGATGCCGGCGTAGATATCTTTGTAGCCGGGTCAGCCATTTTCGGCAGCGTCAACTATCAGGAAACCATCGAAAGCTTCCGCAGGCTGATTGGGTGAAAACCACTGAAACTCATGTTTACAAATGACATGTGTTTGTGATATTTTCCTGAATCTCGCATGAATTTTTATAAAAAGAGAGGCAGCCGAAACGATCATGAATATATCTTCAGATTCCCCAGCAAATGGTGCTCGCCCGGCATCCCGGCAACCTGAAACGGAAAATTCAAAATCTGATCCAAAGCCGGATACAGCCATTCTCCGCCACATAAAAAAATTGAGCCGTATCGGTGTGGCCCTCTCAGTAGAAAAAGACATCAATAAACTGCTCGAAATGATTGTCGACGAAACCCGGGATTTAACCAACGCTGATGCCGGGACACTTTATATTCTCGACCGCGACCAACAGTGCCTGACGTTCCAGATCATGCAAAACGACACCATGCAGACCAGGCTGGGCGGCACCAGCGGTGTGGACATCGAACTGCCCCATGTTCCTCTTTACGCCGAGAATGGAGAACCCAACCATTCGAACGTTTCATCCCACGTAGCGCTCACCGGTGAAACCGTCAATATTCCCGACGTCTATGAAGCCGAGGGGTTTGATTTTACGGGCCCCCGGAACTATGACGCCTCAACGGGCTACCGGTCGAAATCGATGCTGGTCATGGCCCTCCAGAATCATGAGAATGATATCATCGGCGTGCTGCAGCTCCTGAACGCCCAAAATCCCGAAACCCGGGATGTCATCGCCTTTTCAAACGAATATGTCGACCTGGTTGCATCGTTGGCCTCCCAGGCAGCTGTGGCTCTGACCAATACGCAGCTTATCCAGGACCTGACCGACCTGTTTTACTCCTTCATCAAAGGCATTGCCACGGCCATAGATGAAAAATCGGCTTATGCAGGGGGCCACATCAACCGTGTTGTTTTCATCGCCATGATGATTGCCGAAAAAATCAATGACAGCAAGGAAGGCCATTTCAAAGAGTTCTCCTTTTCCAAAGACGAGATGGAAGAGCTGATGATGGCGGCATGGATGCATGATGTGGGTAAAATCACGACACCGGAATACGTTGTGGACAAAGCCACCAAACTGCAGACCATATTCGACCGGCTGGAACTCGTCGAATCCAGGTTCCAGGTCATTGAAGCGTCGATTGAAAATAACAAGCTGCAGCAGAAAGTCGCGCTGCTGAAAAAATCTCCCGATGATGGCAAGCCGGCCCTTGCGGAAATCGAGCAGGCTGCAGCGGAACGGATAAGTGCCCTCGGGGAAGATTTCGAGGTTATCCGGAAAGCCAACACCCCGGGAGAGTTCATGAACCGGGAAAGCATCGAACAGATTGAAACCATTGCTCGCAAAACCTATATCCGGAATGGAAAGAAGCGCCCCTATCTTACCGAGAACGAAGTCCGGAACCTCTCCATCACCAAAGGCACCCTTACCCGTGAAGAACGGGATGTGATCGAAAATCACGCCGGTATGACCCTGAAAATTCTGAACGAACTGACCTTTCCCAGAAAATTTTCCAGGGTCCCGGAATTCGCCGCCGGCCACCACGAAAAACTGGACGGCTCCGGCTACCCCCGGCAATTGACTGAAAAGGAACTGGCGCTTCAAACGCGCATCCTGGCCGTTGCCGATATTTTCGAAGCCCTCACCGCCAAAGACCGACCCTACAAAAAACCCATGAAACTGTCCCAGGCGGTCAAGATTCTGGGCTTTATGGTTAAAGACCGTCACATCGATGCCGATATATATGATCTGGTACTGCAAAGCGATATTCTAAGCAAATACGCTAAGACCCACATGGACCCCGATCAAGTCGACGACCCGGACACCGCCGGCTGAAAGCCGCTTCCATTTCCCAAAAAATATCCAAAAAATCATATATTAGTGCGCTGGTGGGCTCGGATTTCTATAGCACGCGCATCATTATTCATCGTAGTCCTATTTTCAATAAATATGGTTAAAAGCTTGACACATATTTCAAATTCGATAATTCTTTGATCAATATATTTGGGCTCTGAACACTTTCTTTTACAACCATACAAAATCTTTTAACATTTAACAAAATCTTTGGAG
>JAFDAT010000330.1 GCA_019313725.1 Deltaproteobacteria bacterium | reverse complement strand
GTGGCGCGTTCCTTCAGGTCAGCACCCGCACAGAAAGCTTTTTCACCGGCACCGGTTATAATGACAACCCGGATGTCTGCATTGAATCGAACGGTTTCGATGTGCCCTTTCAGAGCCCGGAGCATATCAAAATTCAGCGAGTTCATGATTTTCGGTCGGTTGAGGGTGAGGGTCATCACACCGTCCGCCACGTCCTTTAGCAGCATATCTTTATCCATCTCAACAACTCCTTTTCAAGTGAAATAGCGGCGAAGCCGCGTACACTAAATTTTGCGGAGCAAAATTTAGCAACCGATGTACCGCGAAATAACAATGCGCTGAACCTCGGAAGTCCCCTCGCCGATTTCGAGAAGTTTCTGATCACGGTAAAATCTTTCCACACTATACTCCTTCATCAGTCCGTAGCCGCCATGAATTTGTACCGCGTGGTTGGCCACGCGCCCCATGACTTCGGAACAGTACAGTTTAGCCATGGCCGCCTCTTTTTCAAAAGAGCGCTTTTTGTCTTTCAGCCAGCAGGCTTTGTAAAGAAGGTTGCGGGCACATTCGATTTCCAGTGCTGAGTCTGCCAGTTTGAAGGCGATGGCCTGAAACTTGGATATGGGTTGCCCGAACTGCTGTCTTTCCCGCCCATACTTCAGGGCAGCTTCATAGGCGCCCTGAGCACCGCCGAGACCCATGGCGGCAATGGAGAGCCTTCCGCCATCCAGCGTCTGGAGCATCTGGTGAAACCCGTCTCCCTTGCTGCCCAGGATATTTTTTTTGGGAATGCGCACATCGTCAAAATAGAGTTCGGCCGTGTTGGATGCCCGCCACATAAACTTTTTATGCATGGGGACGGCCTTGAAACCGGGGGTGCCGTGTTCAACCAGAAAGCAGGAGTATTCGGGCTTGCCGCTCGGCCGTGTCCCGGTCTTGGCCTGAACCGTCACCCCCAGGGACATGTCGCAGGCGGCATTGGTGATGAAGATTTTCGACCCGTTCAGCACCCACTCGTTCCCGTCCAGAACAGCTGTGGTCAGGCTGCCTCCGGCATCCGACCCGGCCGTGGGTTCGGTCAAGCCGAACCCCCACAAGGCCTCCCCGCGGCACAGTTTCGGCAGGTATTTACGTTTTTGCTCCTCTGTACCAAAATAGAACAGGGGGCCGATGCCGAGGGAATTCCCGGCGGCAATGGTGGCAGCCTGGGAACCGTCAACCCTGGCAATCTCCTCGACGGCAATGATGTAGGAAATATAATCCATAGCCTGCCCTTCGTAGGCTTCGGCGACAAACATGCCGAACAGCCCGATCTCCCCCATTTTCCTGGTCAGATCCGTTGAAAACTGCTCGTTTTCGTCCAGTTCGGCGGCAACGGGGGCAATTTCTGAGCTGGCAAATTTGCGGACTTCTTTTCGAATCATTTCCTGCTCTACGGTTAAATCGAAATCCACCCGACCCTCCTTGGTTATCGTTGATGTATGAGTTAAAACAGCAGCATAGAAAGAGAAATAAATATGAACGAGCGCTCGGTCGGATGCATGTTAATATAATGTCGACATTTTTGTCAACAGCTTTCTATTTCCCCGGGAGTTGTGACTTAATTAACTGATTAACCTATATAAATATGCAATTGATCGTCATTGCCGGCGTATCCTGTGAAGTCCAAAGGTAAACCCTTGACGATTAAAAAGGGCTGTGATACTGTTTTTTGACCGAGCGCTCGCTCAGAATTTTAACATCTGTCAGATGAGTATTTTGATTGCTTTTAGGGAAGTATCCTGATTTTTCAGCTATATTCAATCGGCCGGAATGATGACCGGTGGCATTGGAACTATTGAAATATGCATGAACAACCCAGCCGGACCCACGATATCCCGACCCAGGTCAAGAATCCCGACCTGGTGGATCGGCGGCGGCGGCAGATTGTGGAGGCCGCTGCAAAGCTGTTTATTGCCCAGGGATTTCACAAGACAACCACACGTCAGATTGCGCGGGCTGCTGGATTTTCCATCGGTTCCCTCTATGAATATGTAACTTCCAAAGAAGATGTTCTTTACCTGGTGTGTGAGTTTATTCACACGGAAGTCGCGCGTGGTGTTGCCGGGGCCATGCAGCGGACCACCGGTGGCAAGGAAGTTCTGGTGGAGGTTATCCGTGAATATTTTCTGGTGTGCCACCGGATGAGTGATTTCATTCTGCTTATCTACCAGGAGACGCGGTCGCTGCCTGGGGTGTGGCGTAAAAGAGTACTCGAGAACGAACTACGCATCACCGGGGTACTGGTGGAGGTGCTGGCCGGCCTGGTAGCCAGCGGTGACCTGCCTTCCATGAACAATGAAAAACTGGAACTGGTGGCCCATAATATCTCGGTTCTTGGGCACATGTGGACCTTCAGACGGTGGTACCTGGCCCGCCATTACAGCATCGATGACTATATCCGCGTTCAAACGGATTTCATCATCGGCATGATTGCCCGGCAGGTTTAATGGTATGTAAAAAATATAATTTAGTGAGGGGGAGTTCGAGTGGAAACAGACGTCTATAAACCTGAAAACAATATTCGAATCGTCACCGCTACATCTCTTTTTGACGGCCACGATGCCGCCATCAATATCATGCGCAGAATTCTGCAGGCTACCGGCGTTGAGGTCATCCACCTGGGCCACAATCGATCGGTAAAAGAGATTGTCGATGCCGCCATCGAGGAAGATGTGCAGGGTATTGCCGTGTCGAGCTACCAGGGCGGCCATATTGAATTTTTCAAGTATATGGTGGACCTCCTAAAGGAGAACGGGGCTCCGCATATTAAAATGTTCGGAGGCGGCGGCGGTGTGATCGTACCGGAGGAGATACGGGAACTGGAAGCCTACGGAATCACCAAGATCTACTCCCCGGAAGACGGGGCCTCCATGGGGCTGCAGGGAATCATCAACCACATGACCAGAGCGCTGGACTTTCCCACCGCAGGTGCCGGGGAAATAGACTTGGCAGCACTCTCTCCGGATAACAAGCCCATGGTTGCCAGGCTGATGACCACCGTAGAGCAGGCCGTGGCCGGTAAAGCAAACGAACTTGAGGCGTTGAAATCGGGGCTTGACGAAAAAATCGGTGACAAAAAGATTCCGGTTGTCGGTATTACAGGAACCGGGGGCGCGGGAAAATCCTCGCTCACGGATGAACTGATTCTGCGCTTTTTGCACGATATCAAAGACATCCACATCGCCATCATCAGCAGTGATCCCTCGCGTCGCAAGACCGGTGGGGCACTTTTGGGCGACAGGATCCGTATGAATGCCATCAAGAACCCCAGGATCTACATGCGGTCTCTGGCAACCCGCCACTCGAATACCGAAATTCCCCTGGCGCTGGAAGAAGTAATCCGTGTGGCCAAGGCTGCCGGTTTCGATCTGATTATCACTGAAACCGCCGGCATCGGTCAGGGTGATTCGAGTATCGTCAACCTCTGCGATCTTTCCATGTATATCATGACCAGCGAATTCGGGGCCGCATCTCAGCTGGAAAAAATCGATATGCTCGACTATGCCGATCTGGTAGTGGTCAACAAATTCGAAAAAAGAGGCAGCGAGGATGCCGTCAGAGACGTGCGCAAGCAGGTTCAGCGTAACCGCGGCTTGTGGGAAATATCCCCGGATGAAATGCCCGTCTTCGGAACGATTGCTTCCAAGTTCAATGATGACGGTGTCACGGCCCTTTACCATGCCATTGTCGAGACCATACACGCCAAGAGCGGGGTTCGGTTCGAGTCGGGCCTGGACAAACCGTTAGGGAACACCTCGTCGTCCAAAACCATTATCATCCCGCCGGAACGGACACGTTACCTTTCAGAAATTTCAGAAGCGGTGCATCAATATCACCAAAAAACACGAACACAGGGCGACATCCTCCGCAGGATATGGCATCTTGAAGAGGTGCAAAAGGTCCTGGTCTCAGCGGGTGAGGATACCGGAGCCGCCTTTGAACGCTTGGCGCAGGAAATTGCAAAAGTTGGTGCGGAGGCAGATCCGGGTGCCCGGGATCTCCTTGGGGAGTGGGCGGATATTGCGGATGCCTACCGGCAGGATGAGCTGGTTTACCAGGTTCGGGAAAAAGAGATCCGGGTGCCGCTTTATGTGGAATCCCTCTGTCACCAGAAAATTCCAAAAATTGCACTGCCGGGTTTCAAGGATCCCGGGGAAATCTACCGCTGGATGAGGGCGGAAAACGTGGCCGGGCGTTTTCCTTTCACGGCCGGTGTATTCCCCTTGAAGCGGGAGGATGAAGACCCCACCCGCATGTTTGCCGGTGAAGGTGACCCTGCCAGAACCAATAACCGCTTCAAACTTCTTTCGTCTGCATCCGAGGCCAAACGGCTTTCCACGGCATTCGATTCGGTTACCCTGTACGGTTACGACCCTGACATCCGTCCGGACATATACGGCAAG
>JAFDAT010000034.1 GCA_019313725.1 Deltaproteobacteria bacterium | reverse complement strand
TTCATGTACTTCCTGGGTTTCAGTTATAGCCGACAGTTGTTGTGCGGTTTTGTTCCTCTGTTTTGGATGTTTTGTGGCGACCATGACAAATGCCACCAGGTTGCGCCGGAACCTCTTGGGGTTCAGGCGGACTTCATAGCCATCAATGAAACCCCGTTTTTCGAGTTTACGGATCCGTTCCAGGACCGCTGAAGGGGCCATATCTACCTGTCTGGCCACCGCCACATTGGGGATGCGTGCTTTTTTCTGTAATATCTTCAGGATATTTAGATCTATACCGTCGATCATTCTATTTCCTTCGTTTTAAAGCTTTGAATATTCTTAATAATTGCACTTGTCAAGAATATAATTCCCTGGATTTGTATTATATTTTTGCAATGTGTGCCCGATGCTGAAAGCCGGCGTGAATATTTCTGTCAGTATAGCGAACTCTTTGTTTGACTCTTGCAGTTTTCTGATTTAATTTGACCGATTATAGAAAGTGAAATGACGGAACAATCAAACACCGCCATAATTACAGTTTGCATTGTCGACTTTACAAACGCCGAGAGCTATTACACAGGGGGCCTCAAATGAAAATCATGGTATGCTATGAAGATTCCAGCACGTCCAGGGATACGGTGCGACTGGCCCAAAAACATGCTGCTGTCTGGAAAGGGGAGATCGAAGTGGTATCGACCATCACGCGTGAGGAGCCGATCAAGCATTCACGCCTGCGGGAGAGGGAAGACAAGTTCGAATCGCAGATCAGGGAGCTGTTCGAGGATGTCGATGTGCCTTATAAAATGCAGCTTCTGGTCAACTCCATGCCTGCCGGTGAGCAGCTTGTCCGGTATTCCACCAGAAAAAATGTCGATTTTGTATGTCTGGGCATAAAAAAGCGTTCCAAGGTGGGTAAATTGATATTTGGTTCAACAGCACAGTATGTCATTTTGAATGCACCTTGCCCCGTGCTTACAACCGGGTAATCCAATACCAGGATATAGAACCGGAGCATGCCGCCCTCTATCCGGCGGGGTTGGGGATGCATCAGTCATTAGGACTTTTCTGGAGGGTTTTTCCGGAGGGTTTTTCCGGCATGGCCTGTAATTTTCCTGAATCGTACATATCGCCCGAAATATCGATCATTTCAGAACAATTTGCATGGATGAAAAAAAATCATTCTAAATTTGATTTAATGATTGAATTTAAAAAAAACCTGTTTTATAGAGGCGTAATTCAAAGTGCCGGTATATAGGTTTGCATGTAAGGGGACAATAAAACCGTAAAGGAGAAATTAGATGAGCGAACTTTATGAAAAAATGGCAAAAGAATTGATCGTGGGCAACGAGGTTGAGGTAAAGAAGCTGACTCAGGAAGCGATTGATGGGGGCGCCCCGGCCAGAGACGTTCTGGACAATGGTTTACTTGCCGGGATGGATGTCGTCGGAAAGCGTTTTAAGGCCGGTGACATGTTTATCCCTGAAGTTCTCCTGTGCGCCAGAACCATGCATGCTGCCATGGACATCCTAAAACCATTCCTTTCGGAAGGCGACCGGGCAGGTGCCGGTACGGTCATTATCGGAACCGTTGAGGGCGATCTGCACGACATCGGAAAAAACCTGGTCGCCATGATGCTCCAGGGCGGCGGTTTCAAGGTCATCGATCTGGGCACGAATATCAAACCCCAGGATTTTGTCGAGGCGGTGAAAGAGCACAACCCGCAGATCATCGGTATGTCGGCCCTGCTGACGACCACGATGCCGAAAATGGAGGCGACCATCGAAGCGCTGAAAGAAGCCGGCCTTCGTGATCAGGTTAAGATCATGGCGGGGGGAGCTCCCGTGACGCAGGACTTCATCGAAAAAATTGGCGCCGATGCCTATGGGGCAAATGCTGCCGCTGCATCGGAAAAGGCAAAAGCGCTCGTCGCTTAATATCGGATCGGTTTCATTGGAGGGCGGGGGCACCAGAGGCTCCCGCCCTTTTTTTTTGCTATGCAGGGACCAGAAAATGATTACCCTATTAGATTATGGTGCCGGAAATGTGAGAAGTGTCATTAACGCCATCGAAAAACTGGGGGAGACCGTGAAGGTTGCCTCCCGTCCGGAAGATGTGGCCAATGCTGAAAAGCTGGTCTTTCCCGGCGTGGGCAGTTTTGGCAATATGATGCATATCCTTAAGGGAAAAAAATATATCGATCCATTGAAGGCTTTTCTGGACTCGGGAAAACCTTTTCTGGGCATATGCCTGGGAATGCAGGCGTTGTTTGAAACCAGCGAAGAGGCCCCGGGTGTCGAAGGTCTGGGACTTTTCAAAGGTTGTGTGAAACGGTTCCACATCGGTAAATCGGTTCCGCACATTGGCTGGAACGGTATCAATATAAAAAAGCCTTCCCGGATTTTAACGGGGGCAGCAGGAACCGAAAAATTTTATTTTGTGCACTCTTATTATATTGATCCCGAGGAGACGGATGTCATTCTGACAACGACCGACTATGACATCGAATTTGTCAGCAGCGTCCAGAAAGGCAGCATTACGGCGACCCAGTTTCACCCGGAAAAGAGCGGTAGACCGGGGTTGGAACTGTTGAAGAACTTCATCGGTACTGCAGGGCAAACATCGATGCCGCCGTCCATTCATACAAAAACAGACCTGGCTAAAAGGATCATCGCCTGCCTTGACGTGCGTGCTAATGACCAGGGCGACCTCGTGGTGACAAAAGGTGATCAGTACGATGTCAGGGAGCAAGGGGCGGTCCGAAATCTTGGCCGGCCGGTTGAACTGGCGGGAAGGTACTACGCCGAAGGCGCGGATGAGATCACATTTTTGAACATCACCGGGTTTCGTGACTTCCCCCTTGAAGATATGCCCATGCTCCAGGTGCTGGAAGAAACGTCCAAAACGGTATTTGTACCGCTGACCATAGGGGGGGGCATACGGGACTATGTCGACCGGGGCGGTCGGAAATATACGGCATTGGAAGTTGCTGCCGAGTATTTCAGATCCGGCGCCGACAAGATATCCATCGGCAGCGATGCGGTGCTTATTACGGAGCGATACCTGAAAGTCGGTAAAAAAGAGGGGCAAAGTGCCATCGAACAGATATCCCGGGTGTAC
Organism: Deltaproteobacteria bacterium; assembly: GCA_019313725.1. Taxonomy (GTDB): domain Bacteria; phylum Desulfobacterota; class Desulfobacteria; order Desulfobacterales; family B30-G6; genus JAJDNW01. The sequence goes on along the minus strand of JAFDAT010000034.1, from coordinate 13,131 downwards.
GGCAATCAGGCTGTGGTCATTTCCATTGACCCCCGGCGCATCTATGTAATCTCACCCGAAGATACCAGCCACCCGGTAGTGGAGACTTCCATCCCGGGCCCCGACGGTGAAAAATACTGCTGGTACCAGTGCACGATAAAAGGCGGCCGGGAGGGCCGTGACATCGACGCGACAACCCTGGCCCGTGTCTGTGAAGAACTGGGGGCGGGAGAGATTCTGCTGAACTGTATCGATCGGGACGGTACTAACGCCGGGTTCGATATCGAGCTGGTAAACGCCGTCAAGCGGGCTGTCTCCATCCCTGTAATTGCGTCCAGCGGGGCTGGATGTGTCGAACACTTTTTAGAGGTGTTCGAGAAAACAGAAGCCGAGGCTGCGCTTGCTGCGGGCATTTTTCACCGCAGAGAGATCCCCATTGCCGAGGTAAAAGCCTATCTTGATGAGCAGGCGGTGGTGGTCAGGCGCTAAGGACGCTTTGCGGCTATTCGATGAGCTATGCATAGCAATAGAAACCATCCATACCAGGAATTTACCGGATGTCATTTTTCAACATATTTTCGGGGAAAAAACCCCAGGCCTATGAAGAACAGGGAGATGCCTACGGCAGGGATGAACTGTGGGGCAACGCAAAAGTGGAATACGAGCGGGCATTGAACCGGCTTGAAAAAATGGATCCCGGGGATGGTCACACCGTCTCCAGGATCGAAGAGAAGCTTGATCGTGCCCGGGAAGCCCTGGCCCTGGAACATCAGGACAATGCGGAGACGTTGATCGCCGGCGGTTATGGGGAGGATGCCCGCGGACTGCTAAACCTGGCGCTTGAGCTGACACGTGATGCAAGCCTTGAAGCGGTGTTGCAGAAACAACTGGCGGACCTGGAAAAAGATACTCCCGGCGAATGGGAATTAAACGGTGATTTGCCGGGTATAGATGAGGAAATTCACGGGATGGATATCCCCGATGATGAGAGTGAATACTTTTTCGCTCTGTGCGGGACCCTGCCCGATGACGTGCAGATGGCCTATCTGGGCTACGGCCAGAATTTTAAAACCGGGTACCTGGCGCTGAATGCGGGTGACTTCGAAACCGCTTCGCAATACCTCTCCCTGGCACTGGAGGACAACCAGGACCTCGATACGTACATCCCGCTGGAACTCGCCACCGCCTGCCTGAATCAGGGTGAACGTGACACCGCAAAACGGTTGCTGGTGCCGTTTTTGAAAACCCATCCGGATGCCCTGCCCGCGTACCAGTTGTTGTGTGAAATATATTGGGAAACCGGGGAAACAGCGCAGGCCGAAGAATTGCTGGCCTCGGTTCCGCAAGACCTGGAGGCGTCTGTGGCCGTAGCGCTGCTGCAGGGAGAGACTTTTCGCCAGGCAGCCAACGACTCCGGAGCCAGGTCATTTTACATCCAATTCATGGAAACCTACGGCTGGCAGGAACCGATTGCCCGGGCGCTGGCAGAGATCCACGAAGCCATGGGTGAAGCGGACGATGCCCGCAACATCTACCAGGCCATCATGGACAATTGCCGCAGTTGCCGGGCCCGCATCGATCCTTTTATCAAGGAAAAATATGCCGATCTCTGTTTTTCATCCGGTTCTCGGGATACCAATATCCTTGAACTGTACCTTTCCCTGGCCCAGGAAATCAGTGGGCATGCATCCGTTCACTACGACAAGGTGAGCCAGATCTATGCTGCCCAGGGAAACCAGGCCGAATCAAAACGCTTCAGGTCTTTTGCGGAACAACTTCATCGGAAGGCTACGGAGGACCCATGAGTTTCAAGCCCGGCTTCAAGCCGCCGAACACTGTGGAGGCCTCTGCATTCTGGTTTGTCTTCAAGGATGGCAGGCTACTTTTCAAAATGGCAAAGGGTTCACTCAAGATTCCAGAAACCAAGGACCTTGCCGGGTATTATGATGCGTCGATCCACCGCCAGTACATTGGAAAACTCAATGGGCGCCACTGTTATGCGGCCGATATCGAGGATGCCTCAATGGCGGCAGATGGCCTTGAATTAAAAGATCTGCGTTCGATATTCGGCACCATGGAAGAGGAAATTATCTGGACAGCCGGCAGGGCCAATCAGCTGGCAACCTGGAATCGCAATCACCAGTTCTGCGGCCGCTGCGGTGACCCTTGCGCCGATAAACAGGATGAGCGGGCAAAAATTTGCCCGTCGTGCGGCCTGATCAACTATCCCCGCCTGTCCCCGGCGGTCATTGTAGCCGTATTGAGGGGTGACCGTATTCTGCTCGCCAGGAACAAACGTTTTAAAATGCCATTTTTCAGTGTTCTGGCCGGTTTTGTAGAACCCGGGGAGACGCTGGAAGGTTGCATCCTGAGGGAGATCGAGGAGGAGGTCGGTATTGCGGTGGACAATATCCGCTATTTCGGCAGCCAGCCCTGGCCTTTCCCGGACTCACTGATGGTTGCCTTTCTGGCCGACTACGCCGGTGGCGAGATACAGGTGGACGGTTCCGAAATTACGGAGGCGAAGTGGTTTTCCAGGGAGGACTTGCCGAACATACCGCCGAACATCAGCATTGCCAGGCGGCTGATTGACTGGTTTACGGTTAATAACTGCTAAAACATTTCAGTGATGTTGTGGTCAACTGGGAATAATTGGAGGTATCGGCAATAGGTGACTGAATATCTATGTAACTCCCTGTTTTTAAGTCGAGTGTTAATTGTTGGTATTTTTTCTCTATCTCCATGTTATTTTTACCATAGGCCTTAGCACATATTAAGGTAGGAGCAAATAACTGATTATGTGACCCCAATAACGTTTAAATGTTGGTGATGGGTGATTGCCAGCTTAGCCATCATCCTGATTATATAATCGGGTGGTCGTCCATTCAGCCTGCCGGGCATCCCGCCTGCTTCGATATATCCTATGATGTCCCTTCCCTTTGTGGAATAAGATAGATTATTTTTTTATGACGGTTGGTCTCTTTATTGGCAGTCCACTCAACGACCCATTCACAAAAATCTGTGGAAAAGAAAAAGTAGCGGTCCATAAGCAGCATGTCGGTTTCGATGTTGAAAAATCCTATCGGAATCTGGCCGTGGCTTTTTGAGGGAAATGAAATGGGCATAGTGAGCGACCTTGGTTCCCGTTTTAATGATGCAATTAATTCCACTTAACCTGCTGTACGACCTGTACGCCCTCATCCAGCATTTGCACTACGGCAGATTCGACTGCCGAATGACCGTTAAAAGCAGGTGAAGAGATGTAGTTTTTAGTCCGGGCACCGGACATGCTTAAATCAACAACAACCTTAAGTTTTCTATTACGAAATTTTCTTGATGTTTTGATCGAAGAGACCCGTACACAACTGTTGAGCGTGCAGCCAACCATCACCAACGTTTTTTTCCCGTGATCCATGCAGTGGCCGACCCATTGCCTGAATCCGTTGGTGTGCGGAAATAACACACTGTTGCCAGGTTTGATAAAATAGAGCTGGTCCGGATGCAAAATATTAGATAATGGTCCGGCCCATCCGTAACTGTCCGCTGGAAACGGGCAGCGCGTAAACATGATCTCCATTTGGCCGTAATGTCTGGCTAAAAAAGCCGCACAGTTATTGAACGCTGACCGAATCGGGATAACATCCATGTCAGCGCCATACCCGATCGAATACATCCAGGCACCTTCGGTAAAAGACCGCTGAGGATCTATTATGAGCAGAGCGGCATCTTCTGCCGAGATGCTGGCGATCTCAAGGTTTTCAAGTAGAGACTGATATTGGACTGTAACCTTCGTACAGGCAGCGTTTCCCAGAAACTCGGTCAGCGTGTTGAAATCCGGTTGAGCAGGCCGTTCTTTTTTCTGAATTTCATTTCGGTTAGCTGTCCCAGCGGTTTTTTTGTTCGAAATACGGTTGTCCTGCAAAGACTCGGGCTGTAAGAAATATGGCGATTTTAGGAGGATATCGCCATATGGCCCCAGCGGATCATTGCGGATCTTATGGATAAGGGCGATGAATTCACTCTTCGGGATAGGTTTTGAAATACTTAGAAGATCCAAGACCGCCAAAAGCGGTGCCTCATGCCATGACCACCCCAATCGTTTTGCAGCCTTGTTCAGGTCGGAACGTGACAGGAAACCGTCTTCGTCCAGGTCAAGTATTTTGAAAAACATGACTGGTGTTTGATTGTTCACATTTGATCAATAATCGCAATTGAGCGCGTAGTCAAATAGGTAAACTTTTTTGACAAGAAATCGTGATCCTATTCTCTTATCGCAGGTTTGGGTAAAACTGTGATCAGTGGCTGAAACCACAGATTTTGCGAGGTGATGATTTCGGATGCTAGAGATGATGGCAGCACAAGCCACAGTTCAACATCCTGATTGCCCGAAATATTTATTCCATGTTAGCAGTCACCGGCCATATCTTATGGCGCACCTGAAGAGCATCACGCACTTCTTCATTCACTTCGTCCGACGTTTTTTGCCAATATATTCGCCCTCGCCGCACGAAGAGCATGCCTAAGAACTTGCCTTTTTTCTTCTCGACTAATGTGCTGAATTTACCAATGAGTTCCTCTTTATATCGGCTATTGCCCGTCACCAGAAGAAATACAGGTTTGCCTGCAAAGTCATGGTTCTCGACAAAGGACCACAGCGGAACAGCCGGTCGAAACCACCAGACGGGCGAACACAGGAATATCATGTCGTAACTGGAGAGGTCCACCGGTTCGTGCTGAATGGGCGTTGTTGTCATTTCCTGATCTGCGTGTTGAGAGGCGAGGTGCAGTCCTTTTATGGTCCTGGCGTATTGGGAAGCTTCAATTTTCAGTAAATCCGCGTCGAAGAAATGGGCGGCCTCTTTGGCCGCGCCCACAGTGTTACCTGTGCGTGAGTATACGACAACGAGAGTGCGCGTCGGCAAATCAGATGTTCGCTGGTATGGAGGAGACTCGACCCAGGTCATCTGGGTTTTGTAATAGAAAAGAAAGCCAGCAGCAGCTACAACAATGATACCGACGATGATTAGCATATACTTTTTTCCCCTTCTCACTTTGATTTCCTTCAATCTAGAATGCCAATAAATATTGCAATTTAATTCTCCATGAATTTGTATCAAAGAAGACAGGCAACATCAAATTAGAGGAGTAATATTCTCTTATCGCAGGTTTGGGTACAGCTGTGATCTTCAATTGGTATCCAAAGCCAGCCCTGATGTTCTATGGGTCCCTTAATACCCTACCAGAAATGCGGTCTTATAAGTGAAGATTAGAACCATTGAGCCGTATCATGCTGATTTGATAGATTTAATCATAATCTCAACTTCGAGCTGATCTCCAGATAAGATCAAATCTTAATACCATTCAATAATTCTCACTTTGAAATTACGATATGAAATCTTCGATTATGAAAGCATGTTTATTATGTGAAGGAAAAAGATAACCTGAATTAACATATCTCATCTTTTTCGATTGAATTTTAATGTCATCGGCATGGTAGCTTTGGAATGGTCGGATCCCGAGTTATCAAATACCGCTAATGCAAAGCTGTAATTTTTCATAGGATTGAAAACAACATCGTCACCATTACCGGTGTTTAGATTTCGATAAAGCATAACCATCCACTCGCCATCTAAATGGCGGCTGATTGCCTTCACATCAAAACGAGATCCAGAAGGTCTGATCGGGAGCCTGTATGGTATGATATCCCCAGCTTTGAAAATAGAATAGTCCGAAATCTCAATCGCCTCTTCCGCAAGAAGAAAACCCGGAACCGAAGGGTCTTTGTTTGGATCCTGCATATAAAGAGGCTGAGACACATCAGGCATCTGGTTTTTGATGTCACCACCGGCTCCGGCGTCCTTTCTTCTTCCCGTTTCACGATAGGATCCTGTCGGATTGCCGGCTACAGTTAACCATGCATCGTCTGCATAATTATAAGGAGCGGTTCGAGCGGCTTTCCAATGCCATAAATCCCCTTTCTCGACAGTCGCCCTTGCAGCAAATTTCCACTTATCTCTTGGCATATCTGCTGGACTATGGCAGGTCACCGTGCAGCCTCTAGTGGCAAACTTATTTATCCGGGTAATCTCGAAAAGCAGGGCTATTCGATCTTCATTTCCTTGGAGATGATTCCACTTTTTGCCGTCAAACTGCCACGACTGCTTGGTTATACTCCGGGTAGGATCTTTCCAATTAAATAGAAAATATAGACTTTCGTCAGAATAAAGGGCCCGTGCTACCACAGTTCCATTCCTTCCAGAAGCCTTATCATGACCTTCTATAAGTAGTTGCACAGTTTCTGCCTTCCCCCATGTTGGATCGTCCATCCCGTTTGGAGCAGTTTTAACGTAGTTGGCATGAATCACCAACGTATGGGCATATAGTGTATGGGAAGATAATACCAGTAGACCGAAGGCAATTATGGATAATGTATGAACTCTACCTATAATTTTTCGTAACATGGGTGTCCCCATTGATAGTATTAGTGTGATGGTCCAAACCCTATATTAAAAACCATAAAATTGTTTCTTATTTATACATGGGGTGTACTAAAATGTTCCAGATACCCCATTATAGAAAGTGCCAAAATAGCAATAGCAATAATTGCAGCACATAGCATGACCCTTTTACGCCGAACAGGATGGCGTTCGGGGGAAGAATCAATAAACGGCAGGACAATCAGCAGACCAGCCAACCCGCCTGGGATAATGACACTTCCGACTACCGAAAAGGATCCCGTGAATATGGTTACAAGCTGGTTCAGAAACAGTACCCACCATTCGGGTCTGGGAACATAAGATGAGTCTGTGGGATCTGCAGGATCACCCAATGGTGCAGGCCAATACCAGGATATCAGACCCAACACCAGCGTTATACCCATAAAGAGAATCAGCCAGCGATTGAAGATCACCGGAAAAAAACGAACTGTTTTTGTAGAATAATTGTCGCTTGAAAATGAATAGGACAAGCCATTATTCTTAATAAAATGAAAATGAATTAGGATTAAAAAAGCAAGCAGACCAGGTAAAAAAAGGATGTGCAGCACATAAAAGCGGGTGAGGGCAACAATACCAGTCAAGGGCCCCCCTTGGAACAGGCGCACTAACAAATCACCGATAAAAGGTATGGATCCAATAATACTGAGCCTCACCTGTGTAGACCAGAACCCTTTTTGATCCCAGGTGAGAAGGTCTCCGGTGATGATGAATAAAGGTACGAAAAGCAGAATCATCACACCAGAGACCCAGATCATTTGTCTCGGTGGTTTGTAGGCACTGACTACAAAGGCTCGCACAAGATGCGCCCCCAGGACAATCAGGAAAAGATTCCAACCATAATGATGGACACCTTTTATGATACCGCCAAATGGCAGGCTGAAGAGAGCGTAATCCACGCTGTCATAGGCAGAACCGAGCGCAGGAGAATAGTAAAACGCCATAAAGGCCCCGGACAAAAACAGCAAGACAAGTAGACTTAGGAGTAAAGCGCCGAAAAAACGATGCCAGGTCAATGCATCAGCCGGAACCGTCAACACTGACAGACGTTTAACAATTCTCTCCAATGAAAGGTACTCAATCAGGGTTACGTGACTGATCCCGGTTGCTCTATTCAAAATGTGCTCCCCTGGAAATATCTTATCGCCCGAATTGCAGACTCAACACCTCTGAGTCATAAGAATCTTCATCGCCTGAATCATCAAACAATGCCATCGCAAAATTGTATTTCTTGCGAGGATTAAAGGCCACATCGTCATCATGGCTCGTGTCGAGCTGTCTATAAAGCATGACTGTCCAGGACCCATTTGCATAACGTGTCACAGCCTTGATGTCTGCGCGAGAGCCTTCCGGCATTTTAGGCATGCGATAGGTGAGCATATCGCCGGCCTTGAATACGGAATAGTCTTTAATTTCCGAAATGTGAGAGGCAAGCAGAATATCGTTTTTAGCAAGCTTATTGCCTGGAGCCAGCATGTACTTAGGCATCGACTTGTCTTCCGTCATATTCTTTGTATCGCCACCTTTCCCGGCGTCACCTTTGCGACCGCCTTTTTTTTCACTGATTACCGTAACCCAAGTATCATCAGCAAATCCTGCAGGATCGGATCGGGCGGCCTTCCAGTGCCATAAATCGCCTTTTTCAGCTGCCGATTTTGTGCCGAATTTACCATCTTTGGCATTGGCTGATCCTTCAGGGACATGGCAAACAACCGCACAACCCTTGGTGGCAAATTTATTGATGCGATTAATTTCAAATAGCAGTGAGATCCGATCTTCATTTCCTTTTTGGTGACTCCAATTTTGTCCGTCATACAGCCACGCGCCTTTGGTGACACTCTTAGTCGCGTCATCCCAAGTAAACAGAAAATAGATTTCTTGATCCGTATAGACAGCTTTAGTCGTGACAGACGTCTTTTTCCCGGTAAATATTTCTTTTCCTTCAAAATGAACGTTGACAGCGGTTGCTTTTTGCCATGCCGGGTCATCATAGCCAGCAGGCGCATTTTTCACTTTTGTCGCGGTGACAGATTGTTTGGCTGCAGCGATAGCCACTTGAGAGTAAAAAATAATTAATATACCGAAGATCAAAATAAGACATATAAAGAATCCGAATTTCTTTTGTTTGCGCATTGGATGTTACCTCCCTTTCTGTGATGGGTTGTTGGTTAAAAGGTCAAGTAGACCAGCAGATTCTCTTCTTCAATTTTGGACTCCAAGGTTGATAGGGGTTTTGTTGGTGGACCGGCTACAGGATTTCCATGGGAATCAAAACGACCGGAATGGCAGGGGCATATGAAATGATTGGCTTCCTCCTGCCAGATGACATTGCATGCCAGATGCGTGCAGGTTGACGAAAAGACTTTAATGGCACGATCTTGATTTGTTTTAGCCCAGACAAATCCCCTCTGGGGTAGAACTAACCAACCATCCTTGACCAAAAATTCGTATGTCAGCATCTCGATGCTGCCAGGCGTCAAATCGTCAATAGCGCCAAAATCCACCCACTTACCGGTTGCTTTCTTTAATGAAGGCGCAACGAAATAGGAAATCAAAGGGATTCCTAATAAAAGAACGGCCCCGCTGCCCAAGACAGTGGTTTTCATGAATGCTCGTCGTTGGTTTTGATAATCTTCTTTCTGGTTTTTCTCAGGCATGATGATTACGCAAACAATCCGCAAATAAAATTTATGATATTCATTTTAGGGAAAGACCGACTTACGTAACTATCCTACATAGTGGTATGTGAAAAGAATGTGAAATCGGTATCAAAAATAGGTGAAAAATGAGCTTTCAGGTTAGATATATGTGAGAGGGGCTATGCTTTTTGCTGTTCAAAAAATATCAACTGGACCGTTGTACCGTGGCCCACTTCGCTTTCGATCTCTAATTTCCATCCTAAACGTTTACATAGTCGTTTAACGATAGAAAGTCCGATGCCAAAGTCTTTATTCAATTCTCCACGGACAATGGGTTGGGCGATTAGCTTAAGATCATTAAGATCCATACCTTCGCCGGTATCGGAAACAATTACGCGATCATCTTTTACGGTAACCCGGATGTTACCGGATGCTGTATGTTGAATGGCGTTGCGAATGATATTGGTGAGTACAATCTGAAAAATGGAGGCGCTGATGGATAAGTGAGACTCTTTTTCTGTGATAAGCTCTATTTCGATGGGTTTATTGCCAATCAGGTGACGGCTTTGCTCAATGGTTTCGCGGACTATCGTAGCAACTGGTAAAATTTGATCCTGCTCGATTGCCATATCTTCCCGCGACAGCCACAGCAATGTTTCAATGATATTTTCCATATTGGTTACTGAACGCTCAATACGTTTCAAGGGTCGCTGTGCCGGATCATCCTTGCTCAAGAAATTTTTATTCAATAATACAACAGCCCCCTTGATAATCGTGACTGGGGTTCTCAGCTCATGGCTGGCGTAACGGCTGAATCGGTTTTCACGCTCAACATGTATCTCAACTCGCCGCATGGCCTTTTCCAGGGCTTTTGCGAGCACACCGACTTCATCATTATAAAACTTTTTTGAAAAATTTGTGGGCAGATTTTCAGGACCTGTGTGGTTTACCACGTCTGCCAGATGAGCCACCGGCGCGATGACTTTGCAAGATGTCAACCATCCAATCCACAAGCCAACGCCAATGATCAATATAACCCCTGCGATCAGCACAAGACGGATGCTCAGTTTGCGTTTTTCGGTAAATTCCAGGGCGCTGACTTCGTAAAGCAGATATAATTGGTTATCCTGACCCTGTAGTCTCTTAATCGCAATATGATATTCTTCTTCACTACTGTAAGCCTCATGTATCCCTTCTGGTTTTCCGTCAAGCATATCTATTACATAAAGTGGCATGGATTCCGTTCCGACATAAACGCTAATATAAGGCGATGAAGGTTCAGGAAAGCTATTATAGCGCTGATAGTGGGAAATGAAAATTTTTACTTCCTCGTTGAGGTGACTGTCGATAAGATGATCCTCAATCATGTCCAAGGATATGTAGACTATAGTAGCATATACGGTGCCGAGTAGTGCACCGAATAAACAGAAGGCAACAATAATACGAGTGCGCAAGCTATGTCGAAAGGTCATCGGAATCTGCCAATTTGAATCCAACACCATGAACGGTCTGGATCAGAGGGTGCTTAAAAGGTTTGTCAATGGCTCGACGTAAGACGTATATATGGCTTCGCAAGGCATCACTTTCAGGAGGCATATCGCTCCATAAGGCATGTTCGATTTCATTGCGCGATACAACATTGGGTGAGGCCTGCATAAGTATTTTGAGAATTTTGAAACAGGCGCGGTTCAGTTCGATCGGGTGACCGGCTCTTTGGACCAGCATTTTCCCTAAGTCTATTTCAAGATCGCCAACTATTAGGGTTTTTATCCCGGTATGATCAGATCGCCTGGCAAGAGCCTGCAATCGGGCACTCAATTCTTCCAATTCAAATGGTTTTACCAAATAGTCATCGGCACCGGCATCAAAACCTTTTAACTTATCTGAAAGAGTGTCACGAGCTGTCAGCATCAAAACGGGTGTTGTCTTTTCACCTTCTTTTCTGAGTTTCCGGCAAAATGTCAAGCCATCCATACGGGGTAACATAATATCCAATATAATGGCATCATAATGATGAGTTAAGGCTAAATGCAATCCGCTGATACCATCCATAGCAAAATCCGTCACATGCCCCTGGATTTCTAAATAGTCACCGATGTTTTCAGCTAAATCAATGCTATCTTCGACGATCAATATTCGGAGTGCGTGCGAACCTTTTATTGTCAAAGTCGAACTCCTTTTTTAATCGCGTTATAGATGGATAGGATAAGAATTTAAAAATATGATAAAAAATGAAAAGAAAAGTGTCAAGGTATGGGAGAAAGTGAAATGGGATTACATCGGCTCCATAAATTCTAAAGACGCACTACTGAATGACAGAATCGATGCCCGCACAAGCACTTTTATGGAAAAGTTGTGTTTTTATGTTATCATTTTCAAGGCTATTGACCCATAGTCGAAATAGATCTCCATATAAGATTAACAAAACAAACTACCGTACATAGGCCTCAGCGTAATTTAATGACTTGATCAACCCAGGACAATGCTCACAACTAAAGATTGTGTAACAGAAGCTTGGATATCAATTGATATCAAATAGTTGACATAATCCAGGAAATTTTAACCTCACCGGAACAATCATTTTTTAGAGATTTATTGTTGAAGAAGGGCAGCTTCAGTTCTGTGGGATTTGCCCTTTTTTGCAAATTTGTCAGAAATAGGGTATCTGTAACGGTGAGCGTGGCAATTATTATTGTGAAATGTCATGTAATCACAGGTTTTTTTAGGCTCGGTTTATGTCTCCATATATCGCGAAGCATTGACACCATGTGATATATAATTTGTTTGGAATGATATCTTTAATTTTGAAGCTGATGACACGGCCACAAGATATGGTATGTGTCTATATTGGGCATTTGGTGCTATTAAAACCAGATACTGGCAAGTTATCAAAGGATGAAGGATACGTGTAGCACCTTATGAAACGGGAGTAATTTGACTTAAAATTGCATTTTGTTATATAATAAATAAAAATAAATTAACACTCAGCAAAAGGGTGTTTTTTATGCGTGTTTTATTTGTCTCTACCTATCCCCCGATTGAATGCGGCATCGGCACATACACCAGCTTCCTGGCAGAAGCCATGGCGCGGACACCTACCGAGCTTCATATCGTCAGCCAGTATGGCGCTGAAGGCAGGCATGTTTACCCGTCATACAGCCCCAACGACGAAGGTATAGCCCGAAGGATTTTCAACGCAGCTGTCAAGGTAACTCCTGACATTGTTCATATTCAGCACGAATTCGGCCTGTATGGGGAACTGGACGGCATTGCCGTACTTGAATTGATTTATCGTATTAAATCTACGGCTACTCCGGTCATTGCAACTTTTCATACTGTTCAAAAGGAACCGGAGTTTCGCAAAGAGCTAATTTTAAAGGTCATGTGCCGGGAATTGGATGGTATTATCGTACATGAAGAGGAACACGTTAATATTCTAAGATCGGTTTTTGATACGGATACGGCCAAGATATTCCTGATTGAGCACGGAGCGCGCGTGATGACCCCGGTTGCTGGTGCTAAGGAGAAGCTCAACCTCGAAAACAGAAAAGTTGTCCTGCTAACCGGCTATTTCCGCCCTACTAAGTGTTTTGACAAGATCGTGGATCTTTTTCCGCACGTTGTCGAAAGAGTACCGGATGCATGGTTGGTGCTGGCCAGTAAACTCCGGATGCTGGAGCTCAGTATATATCGCAAGAAGCTCATTGAAAAGATAAACGACTCACCTGCCAGGGAACGGATTGAGGTATTCCAGGGTCAGTTTCCTCAAAAAACCTTTGATACTATCCTCAGCGCCTGTGATATCATAGTATTGCCCTATATTGCCGGAGCCCAAAGCGGCATAATGGCTCATGCCATGACCTTTGGCAAACCACTCGTCACATCAAATCTTGAGGCCTTTGTCGCTACCCTTGAAAAATCAGGAGCAGGATTTTATGCGGAAACTGATGACGAATATGTTGACAGGATTGTAACCCTGCTCACTGACGAAGAGGTTTACAACAGGTTTTCCAGGAATG
>JAFDAT010000033.1 GCA_019313725.1 Deltaproteobacteria bacterium | reverse complement strand
TTGAGCGTAACGATGGTTAAATGGTCCGTCTTTTCGGCGTTGATTAATTTGTAAGTCATGGTCATTCTCCTTTAATTCAAGCTGTTGTTGCTAACTGTACCCTAATCTGGGCGAATGTCAAAGCGAATACCGCCTCGATTCGTGCGTCTCAAACGTTATGCCCACGCCACAGCCGTTCAATTCAGGTGCATATGCAAATAGTCTTGACTCCAGCTACATTGTAGCGGTAATATATCCGAATTATATCTGCCGGATTGGAAGAAAATGCTGTTGTGCGGTGCTGCTGGAAGAAAGGGCGCTTATGCATGGCATGGTTGCGGCGGGGCGGCAGGAATGAAAATCCAACTATAAATTGATGATGAAGGAGGTAATCAGAATGGGAGCAGTTCCGGACAAAATATCGACCTGGCAAATGGTTCAGCCGGCAGTGCGAAACAAGGAGACGGGTGAGGTTACACCGGGAAAACTTGAAAAAATGGAACTCCCTGTGCCTGATTTAAACCCGGGCGAAGTACTCGTGGAAATCGCCGGCTGCGGCGTCTGTCACACGGACCTGGGCTATTTTTACGACGGCGTGCCCACGGTGTCCAAACCGCCGCTTACCCTCGGTCACGAGATAGCCGGCACGGTCATTGCCGGTGATGAAGGCTGGGTCGGCAAGGAAGTCCTTATCCCGGCAGTCATGCCCTGCCGCAAATGTTATTTGTGCAAAACAGGAAGGGGGAACCGCTGTCTGGCCCAGAAGATGCCCGGTAACAGCATCGGTATCTATGGCGGATTTTCCAGCCACATCCCCGTACCGTCCATCGATTTGTGCGAGATCAAAGACCGGGGAGATGTCCCGCTGGAGCACCTTTCCGTTGTGGCCGATGCCGCCACAGCACCATTTCCGGCCGCTAAAAGGGCAGGCCTGGAGATCGGGGACAACGTCATCGTCATCGGTGTCGGCGGTGTGGGACAGTACATGGTTCAGGAGGCCAAAGCGCTCGGGGCAGGGTGTGTGATTGCCGTCGATATCGATGCGGACCGGCTCAGCCAGATCCTTTCCTATGGAGCCGATTTTTCGATCAATGCGGCCGGCAAAAGTTCAAAGGAGGTTTCCCAGGAAATAAAGGCGATCAGAAAGCAGAAGGGATTGCCGGGGTTCGGCTGGAAGATCTTTGAAGTTACCGGCAGCAAGCCCGGCCAGGAAACGGCCTTAAGCCTTCTCAGTTTCACCGGCAAACTGATCGTTGTGGGCTATGGCATGCAAAAGGTGGAATATTCCATCAGCCGCTTGATGGCTTTCGACGCGGAGATCATCGGGACCTGGGGCTGCCTGCCGGAGTATTATCCCCAGGTGCTCAATATGGTGCTGACGGGCAAAATCGACCTGGCGCCGTTTGTGCAGACCCGGCCCATGAGCACCATCGCCGAGGCCTTTGATGAAGCACATCGAAAGTCGCCGGACAAGCGTATAGTGCTGGTACCGGACTTTTAAAAAATAGAGAAACAGTGAAATTAAACGTTATATCGTGAAAGGAGTTAATGCCATGGCTTTAGAATGGATGCCCAGAGACAATAATCTGAAAGATCACATGCTGCACACGGATGCGCATTGGGGAACGGATGCAGATGCGCCGTGCGTCGTTTTTGAAAAGCGTCCCCTGTTGGACCCTGAGGGCAAAGTGGTGGAAGGGCTTTACGTCGCCTGGATCCGCCTTAACAACCCCAAACAGTACAATTCATACACAACGGAAATGGTCAAGGGGGTTATTGCCGGCTTCGAGAATTCTTCACTGGACCGGAGTGTGGTTGCCGTGATTTTTACCGCCACCGGGCCCTATTCGTTTTGCACGGGCGGCAACACCAAGGAGTACAGCGAATACTACAGCCAGCGTCCCGATGAGTACGGGCAGTACATGGAACTGTTCAACCACATGGTGGACGCCATACTGGCCTGCAAAAAACCGGTGATCTGCCGGGTCAACGGCATGCGGGTTGCAGGGGGCCAGGAGATCGGAATGGCCTGCGACCTGACGGTTGCCTCGGACCTGGCCATATTCGGTCAAGCGGGCCCCAAACACGGATCGGCACCCGACGGCGGTTCTACGGATTTCCTGCCCTGGATGCTCAGCAGCGAAGACGCCATGTGGAACTGTGTTTCCTGTGAAATGTGGTCTGCCTACAAGATGAAGGCCAAAAATCTGATCAGCAAGTGTGCGCCGGTTCTGAAAATCGGCGGGGAATGGGTCCGTAACCCCACGATCGTTACCGATCGTTATGTTGACGACGGGGAGATCGTTTACGGGGAGTACAAGAAAGGCGCAGAACTCAAAGCAGGTCGTGCCCTGATCAAAGAGCACCAGGCTCATGCCGATTTCGAGCTGCTGGACAAAGAGGTGGACAAGATCGTGTGGCAGTTTGCCAACCTGTTTCCGGGATGTCTCATCAAAAGCATTGATGGTATTCGCATGAAAAAGAAGTATTTCTGGGATCTCTGCAAAAATGCAAACCGGCATTGGCTGGCAGCGAATATGGGCGGGGAGGCATTCCTCGGATTCGGAGCCTTCAACACCAAAAAAATTACCGGCCAGGATACCATCGATTTTATCAAATTCCGCCAGAATATTGCCGAGTCCAGGCTCTGGGATATGGATATGTTCGGGGAGGTCATGGGGCAACCCAAGGACTGACCCTGACAGGCTTCGAGGGTCCAGGGGGCCAAGGATTCGAGTAATAAAACCCGGTCCTTTATAGATGAACGTCCAATGTTCGATGTTCAAGATTTTTCGGTAACTTCAGGATGTTGAATCCTCTGGCTCATGTGTTCTGTGATAGAGCCCCTTCTAGGGGCAACGCAATGCCTGGTCCTCTGGGCCAGGATTCTTTACTGATAGAGCCGGGTATGAGGTCCAGGGTGTACGGTATACGGTGCAGAGTGCACAGAGAACGTTGATAATATTTAGGACGGGGGTCGAAATCGGGATCGGGATCGGGATCGAATTCTGGGTGCCCGCTCAGCAAGGCACGAAAATGCACGAATATCAAATGACCTAAATTCAAATCATCGAAACGAGGTTACCGAGGCGCATGCCAATGGCTCATGTTTGGAGCATTTGAGCCTTTGATATTTGGATTTGTTTCGATTTCGATAGCGATCCCGATAGCGATAGCGATTTGGATGGTGTGGCCCAACAGGATGATACCCCACGACTTGCTGCGGGGAGGCTTTTCATTTATTAGAAGAGGAGGATTGACACCGTGAGCTATCCCAAAGAGTGTGTGCTGAAAGATTGTGAGGAGGTCGTTATCCGTCCGCTGGAAGACGGCGATGAAACACTTCTTACAGACTTCTTTGAGACGATACACGAAAACGATCGGTGGTGTATGCGTTATGACACCACGAAGCCATCGACCATCAAACGATGGTTTGACAACCTGGGGTCGGACAGCGTGTTCTCCATCGTCACTCTCTGCAACGACGTAATCGTAGGGCACGGCAGTCTGCATACACGCGAGTTTGGCGCAACCAAGCATGTGGGACGATTTCGTATCATCGTGTTGCCTGAGTTCAGGAACAAGCGCCTGGGAACCTGGATTCTGCTGGATCTGGTTCGGACAGCTATGGATAAAGGTCTGGAGGCGTTGCGGGCGGACCTCATCGCAGGTATGGAGGATGCCGCCATAGAAGCGTTGCGGAAATTTGATTTCTTTAAAAGGGCAGAGCTCAAAGACTATGCCGTCGACCCCCAGGGGGAGCGCCACGACATGTATATCATGGTCAAACGGCTGCACAAGGGGTGGAGTGATTTCTAAATCCGGATGGTCTCCCATTCAGCATGAAATCATACTGTCGACGAATGCGGGCAATATCCGCATCCGATCGTTTTGCCGTGCCGGGGAAATCCACGGCTATGCCTTTGACGGGGAATTCGGCCGTCATGCCCAGTACAGATCCCTCTATACCAAGAAAGAAAGCCTCGAGCAGGATGCTGTAAGAGAGGGTGTAAATGTGGTGCTGGCCATCGACCCCGGAGGCACGATCATCGGGTTTGGCGTGCTCGATTATCCTGAAGAGGGGGCGCGATGGTTTGACCTGGGCGCGGGTGTCATGATGGAACTCAAGGTGATCGAGGTCTGCCGGCGCTGGCGCTCGGCGGGCGTGGCCGCGGCGATTATGAACCTGATGGTAGCCCATGAGACGGTCGACGATATGATTCTGTACCTTGTGGGCTATTCATGGACATGGGATCTGGATGGTGCTGAGAAAACGGCTCAGGCTTATCGTAAGATGCTGATCGATCTTTTTGAGCCGCATGGTTTTCAGGAGCTTCAGACCAACGAGCCCAATATTTGTTTGAAACCGGAGAATATTTTCATGGCCAGGATCGGTGAGCGTATTCCCGAAGATATGCGTAATCAATTCAAATGGCTGCGCTTTGGCGTATCCCCCTAAAAATACGCCTCTTTTTTAGTATATTCTTTTCTTGATCGTTATGCCGCAGTCCTCGCAACGGTATTGCGTTACCGTTTTTTGCGATTCTTCAATGCGCTCAAAATCATTTCGCTTTACACCCTGAACCTCGTAGCATTCGGGGCAATGGCTGTCGCCGAGTTCCTCAGGATCAATGGTCAGATGGCAGTGACGGCACCTGACCCTCCTTCCCTGAGCGGGGAGCAGCACGAGATTTTGATGGGGGCAGAGGGTCATGCAATTACCTGTTTGGTTATAATGAATTCGATCAATGTTTGATGCGGGCAACCTTCGAGCCCGGCAGTGCGAAATCAGGAGTACAATAAATACGGCAAACGGTAAAGTGCAAAACGATTGTTGGCGGAACAAGCCGGCTTGCACCCACGCAGTTCGTGGTTAAAGTATTAGGATGAAGTATTAACCATATTCACTCATACCGTAATTCTGCAGGTCCGCATGCATTTAGGAGGCGCAGCCCATGACGACCGGTCACACACGACATTCATTCCGTTCGGCTTTCAGCCTTGAACCGCTTCTCAATTTCTGGAAAGAAAGCGTAACACCAATGTGTTCCAATCTGGCCGAAATGTATGCGGATTTTGAACGACGCATCAAAGAAATACCGGACCTTCAAGGGACCGTGGAGGATATATCCCGCATCGATCAATATCGCGATATTATAGCACCATTGATGAGCGTTGTTTTTCCGGCGGCCGCCTGGGACAGTGAAGTCATGGGGGCGCTCACACCCTACGATTCCAAGCCGGTATATATTTCACCAGAGTTTGAGCGGCGCTTTATCGACCCAGACGGTGAGATCAAGGGGCGCTTCAAGGAGGACTATGGTGATTCAGATGGCGGGCGGCTGCTCAGGGCATACCACCAGGTTGCCGAAAAGGTGTACGGTATCAAACATGAGTTTGAAACGCCGGTGATCCGTATCGTCCCGGATGAGAAAACCGGCTTGGATAGGTATTACCGGCTGATTCCCGATATGCGTTTTGTGGAGGTGGCGACCATCGGTAAAATCCCTGATCTGGATGAAGCGAGCCGTGCCGCTATCCTGGAAAACATGACCGACCCAGAAGTGCTGAAACAATATCTGCCACCGGAGAAATTCGAATTGTATGGTTTTGTCGTCATCCGGGTTGTGGATGTGACCGCGTCGGAACTTCTGTCCCTTTTGGAACGCGATCTAATTGATCAAGACTCTATTTTTTCTCAGGATGGGCTGAAGAAGGTAAAAAACCATCTTAGAATACTGTTTGGACGGCCGGATCTTATGGTAGGCATGGGGGCGCTCCAGGGTGATCAGGTAATGGTCATCAGCGACAATGTACAAACCCATGCCAGCTGTATCTTCACCAGCTCCAGCCATCTGCCGTTGTCCGACATACAAGGCTCAGTATGGCTGAGAGCCGTGGAAAAAGAGTCCCTGTTGCGTATTCCCGATATCAGGGAAGTGGAACATCCGACACCGGCGGAACGGCATGTCGCTGAAACCGGGGCCCGCTCGATGCTGATCTCACCGCTGTACTATCAGGGCAATGTTCTGGGAACACTTGAAATCATGAGCCCGAAGCCGAATGATCTGGGGCCGCTTGACCAGATGCTTATCAAGCAGATTACCCCTCTTTTTGCTTTGGCCATGAAGCGGGGACTGGATGAGATGGACAACGCAGTGCAGGCTATTATCAAAGAAAAATGCACGGCGGTCCACGCTTCCGTCGAATGGCGGTTCAGTGAAGCCGCTATTCGGCATATGGATCGTGTTCGCATGGGGCAGGTGTCGGAACTCGAACCCATCGTTTTTAAGGATGTGGTTCCCCTGTTTGCCCAAACGGATGTCCGGGGCTCTTCGGAAGCCCGCAACCGCAGCATCCAATCCGATCTGATCGACCAGCTGAGTCTGGCGGGCCGCGTCATGAACCAGGCTGTCAACGTCAGACCCTGGCCCCTTCTTCAGGAGTATCAATACAGGATTGACAGCCGCATCGAAGAGATCGGCCAGGGACTTTCGTCGGATGACGAAACATCCGTCAGCGAGTTTCTGAGCCGGGAAGTCGAACCGACCTTTTCCGACCTTGTGGGGCTGGACCCGCAGGTTGCCAATGCCGTCATCAAGTACCGCGATGCATTAGACCCGGTCCTCAAGGTGGTTTATCACAAGCGCAAGGCATTCGAGAAGAGCGTGTCCCAACTCAATGATCACCTCTCAGCATATCTCGAAAAAGAGGAAGCTGGTGCACAGGCCGTTTATCCGCATTATTTTGAAAAACACCAGACCGACGGGCTGGACTATCTGATTTATGTAGGCGCTTCTCTAAGAAAGGATGGGGTCCTCGACAGTTTTCATGTCAAGAATCTCAGGTTGTGGCAATTCATGGTGGCCTGTGGACTGGCCAGGGAAGCCGAAAAGGTCAAACCCAAACTCGCCGTGCCCCTGGATTCCTGCAATCTGATTTTGGTGAACCAGTTACCGATTGCCATTCGTTTCCGGTATGATGAAAAACGGTTCGACGTAGACGGCGCATATGATATCCGCCATGAAATCGTGAAGTCGAGAATCGACAAGGCAACCGTGCGGGGCACCCGGGAACGCCTGACCCAGCCCGGGCGGCTGGCTGTCGTTTATTCACGCCAAAATGAAGGCACGGAGATCCGACAGCATATCGGATTCATGCAGCACCAGGGTTGTTTTAGCAAGGATATCGAATATCTGGATCTGGAGGATCTCCCGGGGGTCAGGGGGCTGAAGGCCATTCGCGTGGGGATAAACCTGGAAGCTGCCAGCCAGGTCAACCTTGAACAGAAACGGGCTTGAATCAGATGTGCGAATAAGGAGAAGGATTTTAAGCAAGGAATATTTTCTACCACTCATCTTCCCAAGTTCTCACCTTCTCAGTTTCTGCCATCCTTCACAGGGGTGGGTGTTAATTGAGCTGTTCCAACACCCGATCCCTGTAGGCAGTGCTTTTTTCGTCGACTGCAATCACTTCAATATCGGCGATGTTGCTTACCCCGATACCCAGTTCGACTGCCCGGACAATCTGTTCGTGCTGGAAAATTTCCGTGGTCATGATCTGATCGTTGGCCCCCATGGTTTTCAGGGCGGCGATACCCACGGCATCGATGGCGATTCTGTCCGCAGAAGCCAGCAAGACATTTCCTTTGGCACGTTCTCCGGTTGCAGGGCCACCATCCACAAAAGCATCGACACCGTCCATAAAGACCAGGTCGGTTTTGAACGGCGCATTGATTTCCGCAATCAGCTTTCTCTGGTGGGGGGACTGGTGGAGTTCGGACATGTAGTCGAAGCCGTTGCGGGTGGTGGGCACGACGCCCACGTGGAGCTTCAGCGAGTGGGTGAAAACACCGCCAAACTGGTGGGTTTTCAGGCAGCCCGTGGATACAAGGCACTCGGCCTCGAGGATGGGGCGGGCTATCCTGAACCCGTCCTGCCAGTGTGAGTTTTCCACATCGACCTTTATCCAGTCTTCCGGCGCCAGTTCATCGAAATCGATGATGTTGACGCCCAGGTTCTCCATCAGCGGAATGACGCCTTTCTGTTCCATGACCCGCCGCGTGGGGGGAAAGCTGCGTTCACCGAGGGTGATGGCATTTGCCCCCATGTCCCAGAGCTTTTTTACCAGGGCCACAAGTGTGTCGTTATGCGTCGATCCCGGTGCGGGATCGGCCGTGTTGAAATTGGGTTTTATCAGCACATGTTTGTCTTTAGCCGGGTTTGTCCCCAGTGCGTCAATGGTGGGGGAGACACCGTTCGTACGATCAGCGGTATTCATCAAGGCAACTGTTGTTTTTGATTTCTGCATGCTGTTCCTCCGTCTAAAAAGAGTGAAGTTTTCACTGCCTTTAATAGAAAAATGTGATAAAGCGCTTGTATAAAACTGAATCCCCGGCTTTTGTCTTAGGGCAATTCTTCCAGTGTACGGGGAGCAACACTTGGGTTATTATTAGCAGAGAGGATCAATGCAACGCAACCCCGACTATGACATCCTGTTTGAACCTGTATCCATTGGCCCCAAAAAGGCAAAAAACCGCTTCTATCAAGTTCCACACTGCAACGGCATGGGGTACATGATGCCCAAAACCCATGCAGCCATGCGTGAAATGAAGGCCGAAGGGGGGTGGGGAATCGTCTGCACGGAATATTGTTCCATACATCCGACGTCCGACGACCACCCCTACCCTTATGCAGCGCTGTGGGATGACGATGACGTCAAGGCCTATGCATTGATGGTGGATAAAGTTCACCAGCATGGTGCCCTGGCGGGTGTTCAGCTCTGGCATGGCGGCTGCACCATTTCCAACCTGATGACCCGGGAGGTGCCGCTCGATGTCGGCAGCTACCCGGTGTTGAACAGACGCGATCCGGTACAGAGCAGGGCCATGGACCGGCGCGATATCCGTGAATTGCGGCGCTGGCACAGGCTGGCTGCACGCCGGGCGATGCAAGCCGGCTTTGATATCGTGTATGTGTATGCCACCCACGGTTATCTGCTGTCCCACTTTTTGTCAAAGAAATGGAACCGGAGGTGTGACGCATATGGCGGTTCACTGGAAAACCGGGTCAGGCTTGTTCGTGAGCTTATCGAGGAGACCAAGGCGGCGGTTGGCGAACGGTGTGCGGTTGCCGTACGGTTTTCTGCGGACGGGCCCGGCAGCGACGGAGATGTAATCGACAACAGCGAACAGAAAGAGATGCTGGCCATGCTGGCCGATCTTCCGGACCTGTGGGACATCAATATCCACAATTACACTGTAGAGATGGGCAGTTCACGTTTTGTCAAAGAGGCCGCCCTCGAAAAATATATCGGCTATATCAAACAAGTTACCCACAAGCCTGTGGCCGGGGTGGGCCGGTTTACCTCTCCGGACACCATGCTGCGGCAAGTAAAAGCTGGGTTGCTCGATTTTGTCGGGGCAGCCCGCCCCTCCATCGCCGACCCATTTTTACCTCAGAAAATCGAGCAGGGCCGATATGAAGATATCCGTGAGTGCATTGGCTGCAATGTCTGTTATGCATACAATACCCGGGGGGTTCCCAGTCGTTGTACACAGAATCCCACCATGGGGGAGGAGTGGCGCAGGGGCTGGCACCCTGAAGAGATCCCCGCAAAAGATTCCGAAGACGGTATACTGATTGTGGGTGCTGGGCCGGCAGGGCTCGAAGCGGCACGGGCACTGGGGCAGCGCGGGTACAGCGTTACCCTTGCAGAGGCGACCAGGGAAATGGGCGGGCGTGTACTTGCAGAGACCAGGCTTCCCGGCCTGGCAGAGTGGCGTCGGGTTATCGAATATCGTATTCAACAGCTCAAACACCTGCATAACGTGGAGATCTATTTCGACAGCCGACTCACCGCGGATGAAATTCTATCCTACGGTTCCAAACATGTAGCCATCGCTACCGGCTCACAGTGGCGGTCAGACGGTGTGGGGCGATGGCACACGGTTCCGGTGGAATCATTCGACCATCGGAAAATATTTTCACCGGATGATGTCATGAAGAATGTTGCCGTTGATGGGCACGTTGTCATTTTCGACGACGATCATTATTACATGGGGCCAGTGATCGCTGAAAAACTCAAGGCAGACGGTCATGACGTCATGCTGGTCACCCCCTCGGGGTATGTAGCGGAGTGGACCATGCACACGGATGAGCAGGAAAGTAGCCAGGCAAGACTGTTGAAAATGGGAATAAAGATAATCACCGGGAAAGCGGTCACTGGTTTTGACGGTAGCCTGGCCGAACTCAGATGTGTGTACACGGACCGGCAGCAGCATGTGCCGGCAGACGCCATCGTTATGGTCACATCGCGCACGCCAGATGATCTCTTATACCGTCAGCTCGTGCAAAACCCGTCAGCTTTACAGCAAGCCGGGATTGAATCCTTGAGCCGTATTGGTGACTGTCTCGCGCCGGGCATCATTGCCGCAGCCATCTATTCGGGACACCGGTTTGCAAGGGAGGTGGGTGTCGCCAAGAAACCGGAGGTGCCCTTCCGACGCGAAAGGGTTCTTGCCTGATGAAATCTAGTTTCAGGGTACTTTCTGATGAAGAAAAGGCCGAGATTCAGGCTGATGCAGAAGCGAGCGAACGCATATTAATGGCAACCACCGAAAACAGCAATAAAACCAATCTGAACGTTATTTTTACCCTTACCCTGGTTCACTTCATCGGCGATTTTTATTCTTCCTTTTCCACTCCGCTGATACCCGGTTTTGTGGAAAAGTTTTCCCTCTCCATGGCACAGGTGGGGTTGTTTACGGGTATTATCCGGTTCCTGGCCTTCATCGTACAGCCATCCGTGGGCTATTTTGCGGACCGTTATCAGACCCGCTTTTTTATCCTGGGCGGGCTGCTGATGACCATTGTATTCGTACCCCTTTCCGGGGCAGCTCCCAGCTTTTTTCTTTTGGTCCTTTGTTTTGCGCTGGGCTCGGTGGGATCCTCCATGTTCCACCCGGCGGTTACCGGGATGGTGCCCGTTTATGGTGGCCGCAACACAGGTTTTTCCATGTCGATTTTCAATACCGGTGGCACTTTTGCATTCGGCATCGGCCCCATATTCATTGCCTGGTTCGTGGTAAAATTCGGTCTGACGTCAATGCCGGTCACCATGTTCATCGGGGTTATACCCTTTGTGTACCTCTTTTATATTTTACCTGTCCCCGTGAGCGAAGGCTTGAAATACTCAGGGTTTATTGGTTCCATGCGGGAGACCCTGGGGGCTGTCTGGAAGCCGCTTACGCTCATCTGGCTGGTCATGATGATGCGGGCGGCCATTGCCCAGTCGTTTATTACCTTCATGACCGTGCTTCTGGCCGACAGGGGGTATGCACTGATATCCATCGGTGCCATCACGTCCCTATTCATTGTTGCGGGGACGGCAAGCGGGCTTCTGGCGGGATTTCTTTCAGACAGGGTCGACTTTAAAAAAATATTCATCGTGGCCCACGGCATGATGGTACCGGCATTACTCCTGTTTCTGCATGCCCACGGCAGGTGGGTATATCCGGCAGCGGCCCTGGGCGGATTTTTTGCACTTGCCACGCTTCCCATCGGCGTAGTAATGGCACAGGAACTGGCGCCCAAAGGGCGCTCCATGGTGGCAAGCCTGATGATGGGGTTTGCTTACGGGTTAGGCGGCGCATTTTCGCCCCTGGTGGGAAAACTGGCGGACATGACATCGATTCAGGCAACCCTCAATGTTTTAACGTTCTTGCCGTTGGTTACGGTGGTGGTAATTTTATTTTTTCCCAAGGTTAGGAAACCGTTGAATTAGTTTTGAGTATTGTTGGATTGAGTGATCCCAATTTCGATGTAGCCCAGGGCTTTAGCCCTGCCAGAGCGGGTTACGGGAAACCAAAATTGCCTTATGATAACGACCGGTCTGAACCTAAAACGTAAGACGTAAATCGTAAAACGATCCCTAAAGTAGTTCAGGGCTTCAGCCCTGCTGAAAGGGGAGTATTCAAAAATATGTCCTCCATCGTACAATATGCACCGGACTTCAATGAACAGGATGCTGAAAATATAGCAGCCGATCTGTTCGGTGCCGTGGGCGGATGTGTACGGTTGCCCAGCGAACGGGATCAGAATTTTCGAGTGCGAACGGATTCGCAAAAAGAATTTGTCCTGAAGATTGCCAACGCAACTGAAGACCGCGAAGTACTGGATTTTCAAAATCAGGTAATGCAAAAGCTGGGGCATGACGGGGATCGGCATGCTGACAGATCGGTAGGTTGTCCGGAGGTGTGTACAACTCTTAAGGGGGAAACCATCACGACCGTGGCGGGCGAAGCAGGGCAGAAACATTTTGTACGCCTGTTGACCTATCTTCCCGGCAAACCGTTAGCTATGGTAAGGCCGCATGATCCCACCCTGCTGTCCAGTCTCGGTCGATTTTTCGGCAGGGTGGACCGCACACTCGAAGGGTTTGATCACAACGCTGCACACAGGAATTTTCATTGGGACTTGAAACAGGCGTCGCGTGTCGTGGGCGAACTGATCAAGCTTATCGCCACGTCTGAAAAGCGCAGGACAGTGACCGGTTTTCTCGAACAGTTTCAAGCCCGCACGGAGCCCCTGGTGAGCGAGCTGCGCAGGAGTGTCATCCACAACGACGGCAACGATTACAACATTCTGATCGTGCCCGAAGGGGCGTGGGGACTCAGGGTGGGCGGCCTCATCGATTTTGGCGATATGGTCCATACGCATACGGTCAATGAACTGGCCATCGTGTGCGCGTACGCCATGCTGAATAAAAAGGACCCGCTTACGGCCGCTCGGCATATCGTGGCAGGCTATCATGAAGCCATGCCCCTGACCGAGAATGAACTGGCAGTGCTTTATGACCTGATATGCATGCGTCTATGCATGAGTGTCTGCCACTGTGCCCGCCAGTCCAGCCTTGAACCGGGCAATGAATATTTGCGTATATCGGAGAAGCCGGCCTGGGCTCTGCTCCATCGGCTTGAGAGTATCCACCCGAGAATGGCCAGGTATGTCTTCAGAGAGGCCTGCGGCCTGCAGCCGATATCCGGCTGTACCGCAATCGTGCAATGGTTGGAGAATGCGAAAAGTTGTTTTGAACCCATCATCGAAACGGATCTTCACCGCATGGATCCGGTTGTCTTCGATTTAAGTGTCGGCAGTACCTTCCTCGGCGCGGGGCAGACGGCTGATGACATCTCCCATCTATCAGGCCGAATAGCGTCTGAAATTTTCAGGCGTGGTTCTACCGTTGGCATCGGACGCTATGGCGAAGCCCGTTTTTTTTACCGCTCGCCCGCATTTGAAACAGCAACGGATGTGATGTCGGAGCGACGAACGATACACCTGGGCATTGATCTTTACATGGCGGCGGGTTCACCCATAAAAGCGTTCATGGCCGGGAAGGTGCACAGTTATCAGAACAACGCGTCGCATCTGGATTACGGTCCGACCATCATCCTGGAACACACCGCAGGGGACGTCCCGTTCTACACTCTTTATGGGCATTTGAGCATGGCTTCGATAGCGGATCTGAAACCTGGAAAAATCATAGACAAAGGCGAAGTTTTCGCTGAAATCGGCAGCCCGGATGTCAATGGCGGGTGGCCGCCCCACCTGCACTTCCAGGTGATCACCGATATGTTTGGACAGACCGGGAATTTTCCGGGGGTTGCCCGGCCAAGCCGGCGGGATGTGTGGAAAAGTATCTGTCCTGATCCAAATATCATTCTGGGGATTCCTGAAGCCTGCCTCAACGCCCGGGGGAGAACCACGGATGATATTTTAAGGGTCAGGAAAGCGCATATTGGACGAAACCTGAGCATCGCCTATGACCGGCCGTTGAAAATTGTAAAAGGCGAGGCACAGTACCTTTTCAGCCACGACGGACAGGTTTATGTCGACGGTGTGAACAACGTGAGCCACGTGGGGCACTGCCATCCTGACGTGGTAACTGCCGGGCAGCGCCAGATGGCTGTGCTCAACACCAACACCCGTTACCTGCACGACAACATCATCGAATATACCCAGCGGTTGCTGGCTACGTTCCCGGACCCTCTGAGCGTCTGTTTTTTTGTCTGTACCGGCAGTGAAGCCAATGAGCTTGCCTTTCGTATGGCCAGGACCTTTACCGGACAAAAGGACATTATCTCCCTTGACGGGGCCTATCACGGCAACACCAACCTGCTGATCGATATCAGCCCGTACAAACACGGCGGCCCGGGCGGTAAGGGGGCACCACCCTGGGTAAAAACGGTGGTCATGCCCGATGGGTACCGCGGCCCTCACAAGGGTACGGATCCGGTAACGGCAGTTGCCTATGCGGCCTATGTCAAAGATGCGGTCGACCAGATTACCGCAGAGGGCAGGGGGGTATCCGCATTCATCTGCGAGAGCATACTGGGGTGCGGGGGCCAGGTTGTGCTGCCGGACAATTACATGCAGGCAGCATTTGAGCACGTGCGTGCCGCGGGCGGGGTTTGTATTGCGGATGAGGTTCAGGTGGGTTTCGGGCGTGCAGGTACTCATTTCTGGGCGTTTGAAGCCCAGGGGTGCATACCCGACATTGTGACCCTTGGAAAGCCTATCGGCAACGGCCACCCCATGGCTGCGGTGGTGACTACACCTGAAATTGCAGAGGTCTTTGCCAATGGCATGGAGTACTTCAATACTTTCGGCGGCAACCCGGTGTCGTGTGCCGTCGGTCTGGCGGTTCTGGATGTCATCCAAAAAGAAAAACTGCAGGAAAATGCACGGCGGGTAGGTGTCCGCTTGTTGAGCGGTTTCAACCGCCTGATGGAAAAATTCCCTCTGATTGGGTCGGTGCGCGGTTTAGGGCTTTTCATCGGTGTGGAACTGGTGAAGGATCGGGATACCATCGAACCGGCGCCCGATCATGCCGGCTATATCGTAAATCGCATGCGGGACTATGGCTTTTTGATGAGTACCGACGGGCCGCTGCACAATGTACTGAAATTGAAACCACCGCTTGTCTTTTCAGAACAGAACGCCGATGACCTGTTGTCGGCGCTGGATGAGGTACTGCAGGAGGATTGTCTGCAGGTTGAAGGGTGATGGGGAAAAGATGAACATCGAACATCGAACGT
>JAFDAT010000032.1 GCA_019313725.1 Deltaproteobacteria bacterium | reverse complement strand
CAGCCGCCCGGGAAGGGTATTTAAAAATTTTCATGGTTCATAGATCCTTCGTAGTCTTCATTTTTTTGATTAGCCGAGCCCCAGAAAGTTGCCTAAGAATTTATCAGTAAACCCTAAAGTTAAAGCCGGGATTTGTCAACATGATGATAATCCGGTGCGGCGCAGCCGTACCGCCTGAAGGCATCCCAGGCGATTTTATTTGACAATAGAACTGCGATCGTTCAAATAAAGATCAAATGTTTGTATTAGGATGTAACTGATCAAATTTAGCGTTCCACGCAGGAAATCGAAAATCACGGAGGAGACAGGCTATGGCGGACAACAGAATTTATAATTTTAATGCGGGCCCGGCGGCCCTTCCCTTAAGTGTGCTGGAAGAGATACAGGACTCGTTTCTGGATTTTAGAGGATCCGGGATGTCCATTACGGAGGTGAGCCATCGGTCCAAGTGGTTCGACGATGTGATCAACGATGCTGTTGAGCGCATCAAACGTGTTCTCAATCTCGATGATCGGTTTCAGGTTTTGTTTCTGCAGGGTGGAGCCAGCATGCAGTTCTGCATGATCCCGATGAATTTTTTGACCGAAGGCAAACATGCGGATTATGTCAATACCGGAACCTGGTCTGCCAAGGCGATTAAAGAAGCCCGGATTCAGGGCAAAACGATCCAGGTTGTGGCCTCTTCGGAAGACAAAAATTTTTCATATATTCCGGAAAATATAGCCTTCAGCGAAGGTGCCGCATATGTTCATGTCACGTCCAACAATACCATCAAAGGAACCCAGTGGGCTGAATTCCCGGATACCGGCGGCGTGCCGTTGATTGCCGACATGTCATCGGACATATTGAGCAGGACTTTTGATGCGGACAAATTTGGCCTTTTTTATGCCGGGGCACAGAAAAACATGGGGCCTGCCGGGGTTTGCACGGTGATCGTGCGTGATGACTTTCTTAAAATGGTGCCGGAGAACATTCCCACCATGCTGAAGTATTCCACTTTTGCAGCCAAAAACTCCATGTTCAACACCCCGCCCTGCTTTGCCGTTTATGCAGTGCAGTTGGTGCTCAAGTGGCTGGAGGAGAGTGTCGGCGGTCTTGAAAAAATGGAAGCACTGAACCGGGAAAAGGCGGAGATGCTGTACGGTGTCATCGATGAGAGCGGGTTTTACAGTGGGACCGCAGCCCAGGGAAGCCGTTCCGTGATGAACGTGACCTTCCGGCTTCCCGACGAAGACCTGGAAAAGTCTTTTATTCAGAAGGCCCTTGAAAACGGGTTCGGCGGCTTGAAGGGGCACCGCTCCGTGGGCGGGTGCCGGGCGTCCATCTACAATCCCACTCCGCTGAAGGCTATCGGGGCGCTTTGCGATTTCATGCAGGCGTTTGAACGCAAAAACGGTTGATTTGAAACGCTCACATTGGATTGAAACATTCCACCGGTCAGCGCGGAGGATCAGCACAAATTAGCCCGGACCGGGCATTATCTATGGTCGCGGTTTTCCTGCTTTTTGCGGCGGGACGTTTCATTATAAAACCGATTGCTTTGGCGATCGGTTTTAAATTTTCCGTGCTCCAGGAAAAATAAAACATGCTGGATGACTTCGCGGTTGTTCATGATGAAGGTGTGGCCGTTGTCGACAACCAGGAAATCCGACATTTCAGAAAGCCGGGTGCTTTCTACCGAGACTTTGCCGTCGTTGGGGCCTGTAAACATCCATGCGAACCAGGGGTCCGAATTGGCCGAACCGGCGATCACGCCAATGGTGCCGGGTATGGGTTCAAGGGTGTTGGGCTTGCTGGATTTATGCGTGGAGAGCTGCTGGCCGGCGGGGCCCATGGTGCTTTGAAATATGGAAGCATCCTGCAGGTGGTCAACCACCTCGCTCCCGTGGTTGGGTGGGGCGAGCATGACTATTTTTCCCAAATCGTCGATGGTGTTTGTCTGGAGGTATTGCCTGACCAGAATGCCGCCCAGGGAATGGGTGACAAAATGAATGTTGACGGCATTCCACTCCTCACATTGATGGACGCCGATTGAGATGTGGTTTTCGGCAAGTGTTTCGATATCGGCATCGCGGGAAGCATATTCTTCGTTCCAGACCCGGTATCCCTTCTCGGTCAGCACCTTTTCAATCTTGGCCAGGGAGGCTTCGGTTCTGCCCAGGCCATGCAACACGATAACACAGTCTGAGGAGGGCGGGCCGGCATTAGCCATCGCCGCGGCAAAGAACAGGACCGCGAAACAGGTGAGCGCTCTGTAAAAAAATCGGTTTAGATAGTTCACATTAATCACTTTGCATGGCTTTTGAAGCTTCTTCACAAATATTTTTCTTGCCGACGGAGATATCGGAGAAAAAGAGTCCAATACCGATCGGGCCCAGAGCCATGGCGCCGGCAAATATCCCGGCGGTAACGGCCGTGCGGGTCGGGTCGATAACCAACTGCGGCTTGACCAGTGTTCCGCCCAATCCAAAAGGTTGCGACAGCTTGCTCAAGGAAAAACTGATGGAGCCGACGTTACTGCCGCCAAAGCCTTTTTTGGGCGTGGGCTTTATGCCGATATCGAGTTCCTCGGTCTCAAAATCGATGGGTCCGACCACCAGCAGGGCGGTCTGGTCGGTATCGAGGACCAGTTTGTACGCTGCATCGCCATTCTTGATGTTCATAGTGTTCACGAGGCAGTTGACCGGGGTAAGGGTAGATTTGCTCTTGAATGGATTGAGTAGGCCCAGGATATTGCTGCCCAGGTATTTTTCCAGCAGAGCCAGGTGTTTACTCTCCATCTGTCCGTCATGTATCGATATGAAGACATTTCCGTTCAGACCCGCCATCAAGGCGGCCACGGAATTCCCGTTGCCTGCCAAATCAAAGGTTGCATCCAGTTTGCCTTTTAGGGCGCTGTCATGCCCCAATTGTTTAAGCATAGGGCCAATGTCAAACTGACTGATTTCCAATTTTGTTTTCAAAAAAGGTGCACTCTTTCTGGATTGCAGGATGAGCTTGCCCTCGGCAGAACCGCCGCCGATGATGAATTTCAGGGGATCTATGTTTAGATCGTCTTTATCGAGACTGAGGTTGACCAGCACATCATTGAAAGCCAAGTTCGGCAGCAGGAGTTCCTGGCTTTGAAAGGTGACATCGACATCCAGGCGGTCCAGCGCTTCCAGGGAGAAGGGTTGCCTGGAGAAGACCCTGTCCCTTTTTTTTGACGATTTGTTCGATTTTTCAGGGGAGGGGTTTTTTTTGTGGAACGTTTCTATGATCGATCGAAGGTCCAATTTCCTGGATAACAGCTGTGCCTCCATATCCGGTCGATCGGCTTTCAGGTCCAGGGAGACCGAGCCGGCAAGATCGCTGTCGCCATAGATCGCCTGTAGGGAGGAGATCGTGTACGATCCAGGCTTTGGGTTTTCGAACCGGCCGGCGACATGGATGGGCATCTTGTTCACGTATTCAGTGCCATAGGCACTGTTCAGGATGGAAAGGTCCTTGCTGGTGACGGAGAATTCAAGGGATATGCCGCTCAAAGGGTCAATGTCTCTGATGGTGCCGCGGAGTATGACGGCGATCGTATCTTCGTGGCCCATGCTGAAATCGAGATAATTCACTTTTTGAGAGTCACCGGTTTGAGAAAGCTTGATTGACAGGTTGAGTGGCCCCAGGTCCGGGATATCCTTTAGTGGATCGATTGCGGTATGCGTGATCGGTTCGAAGGTAATGTGATCGGCAGACAGTTCTGTTTCGATAAGTGGATGTTTGCCGGTCATATTGATGTTGACCCACCCCTTGAGCTGGTTTTCGCCCAACGAAAGCTTCAAATCACCTATCATGATATTGTTCGGCGCATGTTCCGAAACCAGGCCGGACACCGCATAAGACCCGCGTACCGGCAGCGGTCGGCCGGTTATCAATTCCAGGTTTGCGATATCCTGACCCGATGCATTGAAACTGAATTGCATGCCCTTCAGGCTATAGAGATCGACGACCGAACCTTTGACTCGTATTTTGGCAAGCGCATCATTGCCGGCGGATATGTCCAGGTCCTGAAGGGCAATGCCTTCACTGGATGGTATCACGGTCACCCTGATGTCAAAGGGGCCGAGATCATCCACTCTCTTCAAGTGGTCCAGGGTCGGGTACTGCCCGGAGGACAGTGCCGACAGGGTAAACCCCCGGGCGGCGATTTCGGCCGAGATAATGGGATTCGGTCCGGAAAGGTCAATGGTTGTACGGCCTTTCAACGTGTTTAGTCCCGTTGAAACCTGTATATTCTCGATCCGGTATTTTTTTTCTGCACCGTCTTGCAGTTTTCCTGAAAGGCTATAGGCGCCCTTTAACGGGATGTTCCGCCCGGCTATTTTTTCCAGGTTTGCCAGATCATTACCCCGGGCCATGAAGCTCAGGTCGACACCGCTGAAATGTGACAGGTCGCCGATGGAACCCTGAAGATTCAGCGCCACCAGGTCCTTGATGTTCGTCTGAAATTCAAGCCTGCTGAGGGTGAGTTGATCAAAAGGGCCGGATGACTCGAACGTAAGGCGGGTGGGCCCCACTTCGGTCAGGCTTTCCAGCAGGTTTTCGGGAAGGAGGGCCGGCGTCAACAGACGCTCGATGTTCAGCCTGCTGGAGGTGAACGTACCGCCCAGTATCGGGTTGGACCCTCCCAGGTCAAGATCCAGGGAACCGCTAAGACTGTTTTTGTCGAGAATGATTTTCAGTTCCGGAATTTGAAATATATGCTGAGCCGGCATGGTGAGGCTTCCGGATACAGCGAACCGTCCGCGGAGCGGAAGCGGTTTGCCGATCAATTCCTGGAGATCCGCCAGGTCCTCTCCGTAAGCATGAAAATTGAGGTTAATATTATCGAGTGCGTTCAGGTTCTCTATGGTTCCGATCATGAAGGCCTTAACGCGTTTTTCCGTATCCAGCTTCAGTTCCAGTTTTTCAACGCTGATCCTGTCGACAGGACCGGCCATCCTGGTTTCAAGGGAGAAAGATCCGAATTGAAATTTTTCCGACTCAAGCTTTACGTCCAGAATGGGTACCTTCCGGGCGAGGTTTAGGTCTACGCGGCCGGTGATCGTGTTCTCACCCAGCAAGATACCGATGTCATCCAGTCTGTATTGGTTTTTCGCTGGATCAGAAATGGTGGCGGATATCCGGAAGGGCCCCTCAACAGGCAGTGCAGGCATACCGAGTTGACTCAGCCGGGCAATGTTTTTTGCCTGCAGCTGGATATCCAGGTGAACACCCTGCATTTCCAAGAGGTTTCCGACAGAGCCGCTGAGGGAGAGTCGGGCGAGTTCTTCGGATCCCATATGCACGGCCAGCTGTTCAAGGGCGAGTTGTCCTGGGCCATCGTTTAATTCAGCTTCGACGCTGAAAATTCCGAAATCAGGAATATCGGCCCATCCACCTAAGTTTGTGACTTCACGGGTAGACTGGCCGTCGGCGGTTATTTTGAGTGAGATGCCTTTAAAATTTATCGGGTTGCGGATGGTGCCCGTCAGTTGAGCGTCGGTTTTTCCCAGGCCGGCTGTTAGTTCGACAGGCAGGGGATAACCGGGTTTGATCCACGCCATAATCGGGCCGATGCTGCCGTCGAGTGTGCACGGGAGACCCCTGAATCCACCCTGAAACTGAATCCGAATCGGTTGGTCCAGCCCCGGGATATCGGCCTGCAGAGTGCCTATATCCAATGAAAGATCCAGGCCGGATTTTGGGTCTTTGTACCTGAAACGGCCTTTTTGAATCCGAATGTCGTTAAAGGCCAGAACCGGTATGGCAACGGACTCTCCGCTGTTGCTGGTATCAAACTGAAAATTGGACACACCTGACGGGTTGAATTCCAGCAGGACCTCGGGTTCCACAAGGTGAATGTGGATCAACCTGTATTCGCCACGGAGAATGGGTAGAAGGGATATGGCAACGGAGAGTTTTTTGACCCTGGCCAGTTGCGGTTGTGACCCCCAGGGTGCATTCTGAAAGGTGATATTTTCAGCCGTGAGTGTTGGCGGCCAGCCCGGGATAATGCGGATGTCACCGTTGATGATCAAATCCCGGCCTGTGGCATCCTTTACCGCTTGGGTGATCAGGGGCTTGAATGTGTTGAAACCGTACAGGTACAGAAATGCATAAACCGCAACTATCAGAGCAGCGATAACCAGGGCAGGAATGATAATTATTTTTTTCAGCATGCTCTACGACATCCCATGGTTTTCTCTGCAGCCGTTTCCCAATGAAACATTTCCTCCAATCTTACTGCCCCTCACGCCAGTGCCAGCAAAGCTGCGTTTCGTTCTGCGTGTTCAAAGGCATCGGCAAACTGGTCGAGCTCACTGACGCTCATTTTCAGTGTACGGCCCTCTTTGTGCCAGTTGGCAGTTGCCTTTTCTACCTGGGCTAAAACAATCTTCGCCCGCTTTATCGGGATTCTAAAATAAGATGTGACTGACATAAGTGCATCAATTGTGGCAGCCGGACCACTTTCTTCCGATATCCAGGTCTTAAGCTCCCGAAAGCGTTCCGGTAGAGGATTCAGGTCAAATGCCGGAGCCAGTCGCCACTTCCCGTTTGCAGCATATAAAAAGCCATGGTTCAGCAGGTGATCATCGACATTTGTAATCATGATGGAAAAAGCAATACGTCGCCACAGCTCTTCAATGTCCGTTTGAGCGTCAGCACCGTTTACACGCAATGCATCGACAATATCCGTATAACTGTGTGTACCGGGGTCTGTTGCTTCAGCACCAAGCATTGTAGCAGCTGACATGTACATTATTCGCGCACCGCTTTTTATACGATCAAACCGTTTTATCAATGCCACCGGTGCACCATCACTTTCAACAAGTCGCGCGTCGGCAGCATTGATGCCGGCGGCTTTGGCCAGCTGCATTGCCAGCACTTCGCCCTTTGTCACCGCCCTTTCATCTGTGACGCTTGGAAACTTGCCGATTGACAGGTATCCATTATCATCGATTACCGTGCATTTAGGACGTAATCCTCCCAACGACGTGCCGCGCCCAAGCAGATAAGCCAGGTCGGCAGCACTTTCGGTGTTGACTTCGACCCTTCGACTGGCCGCAAGTAGCATTCCAAGCTCGATAAGAGGCGGCGCCGTGTGGTTGGCTTCCGATTGATTCCCCTGGAACATATTTGCTTCATCCTGAAATCGTAGCGCACCGACTCGGCTGTAATCATCGACGGCCAAAAGAAAGTCGAGGGCATTCAAGGGCCTTGTTTCAATTTTCCGACCTTTTTCACGCAGTGCCTGCCGACGTTTCATGTGACTGCGCAGGATAACGCGCCGTCCCCAACCGTCAGGTTCCGTATCAGCAATAACAGAATGGAAAACCGATCCTTCTTTGGTTTTACGATGAAAATGAGGCCCGGCCATAAGCGGCAAGCCGGGGTCAATCTGGAAGCCATCGGACGCTGTCAGCCAATCGTTATCGTATTGGAACGCTGCATTTTCACGGAATCCTTTGAAATCGTAGTGAATAATTCCGACAGGTCTCGGTTCGCTTCCCATAAACACATGAATTTTGCGTTTCATGAGGCCGTTGGTTCCTTTTTTACACGCACCCGTTTGGGCAGGCGCTCTTCATCCAGCAATAGGCCTTGATCGTCATAACGCTGGTCCACAAAATCACCCAGAATACCGCCGAAGCCAAGGACAAACAAAATCATGGCATAAGCGCCTAATGAGACGGAAGGATCGCCTTTTTCAATACGCAGGTAGGTACTCTTAGCGATTCCAGAGCGTTCGGCCATCATGGCAACGGTCAGGCTTCGCTTACGTCTCGCCAGAGCGATGTCAGCGCCGAACTTTTTGAGAGAACGCCGGATCTTTCCAGGCATCACGTTATGTACATTAGTTCGCATTATAAGAACTCATATATGAATTATTATTCCGACATATTGACTCATATATAATATCATATCCCTATCTGTCAAGGGTAAATAAATTCGGAATTATTTAGACTCCCTAAAGAAGCCTTCGATTGAATCGAAAATCTGCCAGTCATGCCGACGTAAGATTATTTGCTATAGAAGAGGTTGATATCAGATACAAATTGCTGCGCGTAGGCTCACTTATACCAGTACAATATCCCGGGACTTGGCGCCACAAGTGAACATCATATCGAGGCTGGAAAGGTTGGCAATATATTCTCCCCACATTTGGGGATATATATATTCGGGCTTTTTAAAGGAGACCAATTCAAGGCCCGCCGACTCAAATTGAATCGAATCATAGTAGGATAAAGCTGAAGACTGAATCAGGAATTGACTGGCTCCCAGGGACTTGCATATATCGATTATCAACGGCATTCCCTTTCCCGATACACCTAACTCCGACATTAATACAATCTGGGTTTCGATCCTGAGAAAGCTGAAAATATAGTTGATGATTTCCATACTCAATTCCAGTAGGAAATCATAATGCAGTGTGAAAATCTGTTCTATTAAATGGATATGATCCTGGAGAAAAGGGGCATGGGCATAGGCGCTTTGAAAACTACGTAAATGTTTTTTCTTCCAGTTGCCTGCCTGACATATTCTAACTTTTCTGATTTGTTGCAGCCCCCGCCCTTTTTTTATCACGGGGATGGTCATCCATAAAGTACCCTGATCGTTTTTAATTCGGTTGCGGGTGATCCAGGTTGTTTTGCGGGGGAGCTGCACGTCATCCAGAATAACTAAATAATCGGAGAGATGTGCTTTGTAAAAAAAGCCTGGATAGGGCGCAAAATATGGCCGGTTGGCTGATATGATCATTATTAACCTGCCTTTGGTGCAAGGTTTTAGGGTATGATCCAAGAGCTTGAGGTTTATCCAATATTGTTTTTAAATCCAGTAATTGTTCCCTGAACCAGGCTTGTGCCGGATCCTTTTCGTAAAGGGGGTACCGGATCAAATTAAGCCGGCAATCCGGGAAACTCTCCGGGAGAAAGCGGATGTCGCCGTTGATGATCAAATCCCTGCCGATAAGATTCAAGCTCAATCAGGAAAATCAGGCGTTTTTTTTCCTATAAACGCAGCGATACCGTGAAGAAATTCACCGGAAGCGATGAGTGACGCAGCCCTGTCCAGTTCGAGCGCCAAGGCTTCATTCAGCGGCAGATCCTGGCAGCGGCGGATTACCTCCAGCGCTGCGCGGACAGCTCTGGGGCCGTTTGCCGCGATGGATTCTGCCAGGGCAAAGGCTTCTTCGAGGGCCTTGCCCGGGGCACTGATGCGGTTGACCAGTTTGAGATCGAGGGCCTCATGGGCGGATATCTTTCTGGCGGTCAGAATCAGGTCCGCGGCAACCGACGGACCCACCAGGCGGACAAGATTCGGGGTCCCGCCGAAATCCGGCATGAGACCCAGGCGAGTTTCTGAAAAACATATAACCGCGGCCGGGTCCATGACTCTCAGATCACAGCGCACCGCGATTTCAGCACCGCCACCAAATGCCTGCCCGTTGACCGCGGCAATGATAGGTATCGGTAACGCTGTCAGGGCATCGGTTACCGATCTAACCCTCCCGACCGATTTTAATGCCAGGGCGGCATCCTTTTTTTCCGCTGCCTGCAGCAGATATTCGTTCATGGGGTTGTCCAGGCTGACATCGAATCCGGCGCAAAAGGCTGCGTCGCCCTCACCGGTCAGAATCACCACCCGGGGCGGATTGGTTTTGAGCTTGGCGGTTACCGCCTCGAGGTGGGAAAACATGCCTTCATTCAGAGCATTTCTCTTGC
Organism: Deltaproteobacteria bacterium; assembly: GCA_019313725.1. Taxonomy (GTDB): domain Bacteria; phylum Desulfobacterota; class Desulfobacteria; order Desulfobacterales; family B30-G6; genus JAJDNW01. The sequence goes on along the minus strand of JAFDAT010000032.1, from coordinate 5,420 downwards.
GGGGTCTGTCCAGGGTAATGGTGGCAACGTTATCCTGGTATTCGAGTCTGACGTAAGCTTCCGGCATGCTGTAATCTTCCTTTTCCATAGGTTGCGGCATAGGTCTGAAATGTGAAAACCTTAGGCAGGGCCGGTTTTGGCGGCCCTTGCGACAATGTCCGGCATGACTTCTCCGGCTTTGCCCTCGATGCGGATATCGGCCCAGCTGTCCAGTTCGGTGGGGCCGAGGTTGATGATAACCAGTTTAGCGCCGTTTTCACTGGCATATCTGGGGATGAGCGCAGCAGGATATACGGACAGCGTCGATCCCAGAACAATACAGAGATCACAATTCCTGGAGCGCCGTTCCGCCTCCAACAACACGTCCGTCGGCAGTTGCTCGCCGAACAATACCGCATCCGGCTTGAGCATACCGCTGCATTTTGCGCACACCGGTTCTTGGATGTCGCTGCGCATCCACTCTGCCACCGTTTGCATGGGAAAGCGACTACCGCACTCGAGGCACTTGGCATGGCTCAAATCGCCATGCAGTTGGAATACCAGTTCGCCCGGCAGCCCTGCTTTCTGGTGCAGACCGTCAACGTTCTGGGTGACGACCCCGTATAGCTTGCCCGTTTTCTTCAGATCAGTGATGGCGTGGTGGGCAGGATTCGGAGCGGCTTTGAACATGGAGAGGTCGCCGTCCGACAGCAGGTCCCAGTGCATTTTGCGGGCATTTTTATCGGAGAGAAATTTTTTAATCGTAAAATCTTCGGGATCATACTTGCTCCAGATGCCGTCCGCACTTCTGAAATCGGGAATTCCCGATTCGGTGCTGACGCCTGCTCCGGTAAAAACCAATACCTTGTCCGACCTGCGGATCAGATCCGCCACTTCTTTTATTTGCGCATCAATAGTGTTCATTTCAACACACTCCTCATACCTCCGGCTCTGCCGGTGGTCGCTGATATATAGTTCTTTTCTATTCGCTGGAATCCTTGAACCCTGAAAGACTGTATCTGGCAAACAGGGGTAACAATGGTTTTGTTGAATGAATCGGGAGATGATTCATATTTAGCAGCGGTGAAGCCGCATATACTAATATTGCGAAGCAAGATTAGTCTTTAATGATTTTCGACAGGTCCGGCATGGTTTCAGGTTTGTCGCGCTGCATGTAACGGCTCTCTCCGTCGCGGGCCGTAACGTTTTCATAAACACCGTCATCCCGTTTAACGAGTTTTGTAAAGCCCAGGTCGCGCAGTTCACTATTGGTTTTGGGGGTGCTGATACCCACAAGGGATATCAATTTTTTAACCGGACCACCGCACACCGGGCACGACTGCAGCGGCTTTTCCTCAATGGGTTGGGTAATTTCGAACATGGTTCCCAAGCTGCAGGACGACTCGATATGTTCGTATTCATATACCGGCATAATTTTTTATTCCTGACAGGGCAACGGAGTTTGCCGCAACGCTGAAATATTCAACGTTGGTGATGATTTCTGAAAATGATGATAACGCTTTTTCACACCTAAAACAATTTTTCTTTTCAGCGAATAGGCCGGATAAACTTTTTTCCTATCAGGCGCATGGGGTCCACGGGGATACTTCCCACACTGACGCCCCAGTGGAGGTGAGGGCCGGTGGCCCGGCCGGTCTGACCGACACGCACGACAACATCGCCCTGGTGAACCAGGTCTCCTTCTGAGACGACCACGCTGTCCAGGTGGATGAAAATGGAACTGACCCCCAGGCCGTGGTCGATCATGAGCACGTTGCCCATGAGAAATGAATCTTCCACAACAAGCCGGATAACACCGTCCGCCGGGCTTATGGCCGGTGTCCCGAGGGGGGCGGCGATGTCAAGTCCGGAATGGGGGGAACGGGGTTCGCCGTTCAACACGCGCTGACTGCCGAAAATGCCTGAAATTCTACCCTTTACCGGCATGATGAAACCTTTTTTAAGGAAAAAGGGCAGGACATAGGGCTGTGCCCGGCGGACCGACCCGATTTTTTGTCGATCTGCTTCAATCCGGGTGCGTTCATTTTTCCCCGGATTCACATAGTTTTTGGCCAGACCATCGATATGCTGAACATGCCAATCATACTTAAGGATTTGAATGGTGTGGGATGTTGTCTCGTTTTTACTGCGGGCTTTCACCAGGAGATCCCTTTTCAGATCCCTAGGAACGCCTAGAATAAAATGCCCCCGGGGCCCTGTTGTCCAGGGGGTCCCGTTTACCCATAAGGCTGAGCCGGGGGTGACCTGGCCGACAACCATGTCGCCTTGAAAAGACCTGTCGGGAAGATGGAGATCTATAGACCATGCAGTGCCGCCTGCCAGGATCAATACAGCGGCGGCAGACCACAGGTATCGGAATGTGATGAAAAAATATCGGCCAAGCATGGGAAGCATCCATATCGGTTTCATTGGAAACAGTCAACCGGTTCTATTCGTTGCCATGTAAAGGGGTATATCCATCCGCAGAAGATCTCTGCGAATATTTTTAGTTGAGGGGTACGGGGGATTATGGCATGCTGTCCACATGGAACTGACCATTATTATAGGGGCGATACTCACTGTTTTTGAGGTAATTGGGATTATCTCAGCACTCGATGCCATCATGAAAACCCGGACATCGCAGGGAGCCATCGCCTGGGCTGTTTCCCTGGTGACGATGCCGTTTATCGTTGTGCCCCTTTACTGGATATTCGGCCGCAACAAATTCAGGGGCTATGTCAAGTTGAGACATTCAGCCAATACCCGGATAAAACATTTGATCGACGGGGTCAAAGCGGCCTTCAGTGAAAAGGGAGTACTTGAAGCAGCCCAACACCAGGGTACGCAGGCCCTGGCGAATATGAGTGACATGCCGCTGACCCGGTTCAACAGTGCAGACCTGCTCATTGACGGAAAGGAGACCTTCGCGCGTATATTTGAGGGCATAGACGCTGCCCGTGATTATATTCTGATCCAATTTTTCATTGTGCATGACGACGGCCTTGGCCGCAGACTGAAGCAGAAATTGGTGCAGCGTGCGAGAGCCGGTGTGCGGGTCTATTTTCTTTTCGACGAGATTGGCTGTCACAAGCTTCCGGGTACTTTTATCGATGCGTTGCGCCATGCGGGTGTCGCAGCATCGCCCTTTGGCACCACAAGGGGCCGGACCAATAAATTTCAGCTCAATTTTCGCAATCACCGGAAAATCGTGGTGATCGACGGCAAGTCAGCCTATGTGGGCGGCCACAATGTCGGGGATGAATACCTCGGGGAGAGCACCCGTTTCGGGCCATGGCGCGATACACATGTGATGGTTACCGGGCCTGCCGTGCAGTGTGTGCAGTACAGTTTTCTGGAAGACTGGTACTGGGCCACCAACGCTATCCCGGAATTGAACTGGGTACCGGATGGCAGCAATTCCGGGGGAATTTTGAACCATGTGGTTGCTTCGGGTCCTGCAGACGCCCTGGATACCTGCGGCCTGATGTTCATACATGCGATCAATTCGGCCCGGCAGCGCGTGTGGATTGCCAGCCCCTATTTCGTACCGGATCGCCAGACGCTCACGGCGCTTCAATTGGCTGCATTGAGGGGCGTGGATATACGTATTCTGCTGCCGGAAAAGCCCGATCACCTGATGGTGTACCTGGCCTCTTTTTCTTATTATGAGGAAACGCTGCCGGTTGGTATCCAGCTTTACCGTTATACATCCGGGTTTATGCATCAGAAGGTCATGCTGGTGGACGACAATGTATCCGCAATCGGCACGGCCAATTTTGACAACCGGTCCTTCCGGTTGAATTTTGAGATCACGATGGTGTTTTTTGATGCTCTGCTTGCCGGTAAGGTCGAAAAAATGCTGGAGAACGATTTCGCCAGAAGCCGTCGGGTGACCATTGCGGATCTGAATGACCGCTTTATCGGTTTTAAGATAATGACCCGCTTGGCACGCCTCATGTCTCCCATTCTATAACTCCCTTTTTAAGCCACCGGCTTTGCCGGTGAGAATTGAAAAGGTTCTACCGGTGGTCGCTGATTTTGGATCCATCTTTACGCTTGAATGTCAATCGGAGTAAAATTCTGACAACCGATATATGCCGGCGTGCATATTTGAAATCAGGGAGATGGTCTACTGGCGGCACTTACGCCTTGCCGAAATGGCGTAGGAACCCGCCGCAATCAGCAGCAGACCGAGGATGGTACTCGCCAGGGGACGGGCAGTTCCATCGTGAAAAACACTCAGACAGACGGCGGCCAGGCCGCCCATGACCATGGGGATGGTGTTGACCATGGCCGAGGCCACGCCCGTGGGACGATCTGTGGTGTCGATGGCTTTCATGGGAGCAATGGCAAAAACCGGCCCCATGCCGAAAGTAGTTATGGCAAACGTCAGTGTCAGGCCGAGGAGCGACAGGTGTCCGCTGAATACCGTCCCGGCCAGGCCGAGGGCTCCGACGGCCGAAATAATCAGGCCGATTCGCAGGATGACATCCACATCGAGGCGGCCTGTAATTTTGCGGGTGATGATGTTGGATAACATGTAAGACAGCACCGGAGCAGTCATGAACAGTCCGTAATATTGCGTGGGGACTGCGAGATAGGAGATCAGGATAAAGGGGCTGGCCGTTACCATGGACATGATCGTGCCTGAACCGGCCCCGGTCATGATGGCGTAGTTCATGAAAGGTCGATTGCCAAGCAGCTTGCCGTAATCTTTGATGATTTGGCGGGGGCGAATGCCGGATGGGTCGGGTGTCGCTGTTTCCGGCAGGACTCGCCAGATAATAAGTGACGTGATCAGGCCAAAAAGAGCAATTAACAGGAAATTGGCTCGCCAGCCCAGCAGTACGTGAATATAGCCGCCGATGATCGGCGCCGTTGCCGGAGCCAGCGCAATGGCCATGCCGTAAATGGCAAGGGCCCGGATCCGATTGGTACCTTTGAAAAGGTCATGGATAATGGCGTATACGAGAACGGCTTCGGCAGCGGAGAAAATACCCTGTAAAATACGTATGGCGATAAGCTGGGAAATGGATTGGGCAGCTGCACAGGCCAGGCTGACCACGGTAAAGCCGACCATACCGACCAGCATCACCGGGCGTCGCCCAAACCGATCCGATGCCGGGCCGTATATGAGCTGCATCAAACCAAATGCAAGGGCGTTGAGGCTAAGGGACAGTTTCACTACAGCAGGTGTCGTGTGAAAGTAATCGGTCAGGTGGGGCATGCTGGGCGAGTATAGGTGCGTAGACATCATGGCCGTCACGGTTGCCATGATCACACCGGTTAATATTGCATTTTTGTTGGGTTCGCCATCCAGCTTCAAGTAACACTCCCATCTAACCATAGCCTGCAAAGTCATCGAAAGATAGGTGCAAGTCACCGCTTTGTCAAACGAATTGCCGCCGGAAGCGGGGGAGGGAAGGGAATGGGCCTGAACA
>JAFDAT010000329.1 GCA_019313725.1 Deltaproteobacteria bacterium | reverse complement strand
AAGACGGCTTTCCCCGGGACCGCGCAGTATTTTACATCGCCAAAGGGGCAGGGCACAGCGAATCGAGCCTTACGGCAGGGTACCGGCCAGCCGGAAGATCTTTTATCGATCAATACCTGACTCCCTGACCCGGACGAAGCGGAAATCAGGATTTTTAATGAGTTCCGCCGCTTTCAAAAAACCGGTGTGCCCTCACCGGGGAATGAAGAAACCATCGATTTCACCGGTTGCACACTCATTCCCGGCCTGATCGATAGCCATGTTCATCTTTTCATGTCCGGTACACAGAATCTTGACGCCCGGAAAAAACAGCTCGAAGCCTCTCAGAATGATATTCAAAGATACCAAGAACCAATCGTGATGGAATCTTAGTGACTTAGAGGCTTTGCGGCAAAAAACGATGTGATAGAAATCTTTACGGTATCAAATGTCGAATAAAAATACGCCACCTCTTTATCTGGCATGGCTGATATGGAGCCTGGGAGCACTGCTTTATCTGGTGGGATTCTTTCACCGTGTTGCACCGGCTGTCATGACTGCCGAGCTCATGCAGGATTTCAATATCAGTGCTGCCGGGCTGGGCAATCTGTCGGCGTTCTATTTTTATAGCTACGTTGCCATGCAGGTCCCGACGGGGATCATGGCCGACATATTTGGCCCACGCCGACTCCTGGCGTACGGGGCTACGATCGCAGGCATTGGAACCGCCATGTTTGCGCTGGCCCCGGACCTTTTCTGGGCCAACACCGGGCGGTTGCTCATCGGGGGCTCCGTGGCGGTTGCCTTCGTGGGGCTGCTCAAATTTTCCACTCAGTGGTTTCCGGCCCGCTATTTCTCCATGGTTTCCGGAGTGGCACTGCTTTTCGGAATTTTGGGGGCTGTATCGGCCGGCACGCCGCTGCGGCTGCTGGTTGACCGGTACAGCTGGAGAAGTGTTATTCTGGTGTCGGCCATATTTCTGCTCGCGGTGGGGGCACTGGTGTGGATTTTTATGCGGGATTATCCGCATGAAAAAGGCTACCAGGATTTCACTGCGCCGGAAACCGGTCCGCCGCAAGCATCTTTCAAGGTGATCCTCGGAGGGATTCTGGAAGTGTTTAGATATCCCAACACTTTGCTCCTGGTGATCATTCCCGGCGGTGTTGTCGGCTGTGTCCTGACCTTTTCCGGACTGTGGGGGGTGCCTTTTCTGAGCACCCACCGCGGGCTTTCGACGGCTCAATCGGCTGCCCTGACCTCCACGCTTATGGTGGCGTGGGCCATTGGCGGGCCTGTCTTCGGATGGCTGTCAGACCGCATCGGCCGGCGAAAACCGCTCTATATCGCAGGTGCGGCAGTGGCCCTGACCGGATGGATCGGTATCATATACGGCCCTGACGTCCCCTTGTGGGCATTGTTGTGCCTGCTGGTTGTGACCGGATTCAGCTCAGGTGTCATGATCGTCAGTTTTGCGTTTGCCAAGGAATCGGTGCCTTCTCGCCTGTCAGGGACAAGTTCCGGTATTACCAATACGGGGGTGATGGCCGGGGCAATGCTGCTTCAGCCGGCGGTTGGGCGGATACTGGATGCCAGGTGGGAAGGGGCGTTTTCCGGGAGTGTCAGGGTCTACAGTCTGGAAACATTTCAATATGGATTTTCACCCATGATAGCCTTGGCCGCACTTTCGCTTGTGCTCCTGCTGTTCACCCGGGAGACGTATTGCCGCCAGAAACCCTAATCCTGATTATATATTCCTGGCATGGGCCAGCATGTTCCTGTTGATGGACAGGTTGAATTTTGGTTGAACCAGATCGTGATGTTTTTGATGGAAAGGAAGATAAACCAGTAGAAAGCTTTTGGGTTCGATTTGAATGCCGGGCAGCAGCTCTGCCATCCTGGATTTCGGCCGGATCAGGTCGGCCACCGTCATCTCAAGGCTTTCAACGCCTTCCTTCAGGGGCAGTGTCACCGGGTGGAGCGGTGCGGAAGGCACCCCGGGTGAAAACATTTCACCGGGCTGTGACAGCGTTATTGCACGGGTCAGGGGCAGCAGGTTTTGAGGCCTTACCTTGAAGGCCAGGGCCCAGAAATGAAATCGGGCCTTTTCCATACCGGTTTGAATGACCTTGGGCAGATTGGCGAGGCGAACCAGGTCGGCATACGAATCCAGGTTCACTCCCGAAATATTGCCTTTAATGCGCCAGAAAGGCAGGTAGATGAGATCGTCTGCTTTTTCGGGGAGGTGAGCCGTATTCAATTTTACAAAATTGTCTTTAATCGGCCGCCACACGGATGCACAGTTTCTGCAGTTCAACACCAGAGAGTCCTGCTGTCCATCCAGATCCCACCCACAATGGGGGCACAGGGTCGATAAAAAATTCAGGCCACGCTTCTGCTTCCATTCAGGAAGCCCGGAAATGTCGAAATCTTCCGGCAGGTCGGGTGAAACGGGTTGGTTCAAAACACTGTCATAAAGCTTTTTGTCGACATGGAACGGTGAGTAGATGATGCTCAAACTATCGCCGATGTGAGACCGGCGGATGATGGGGCCGGGAAGTTGGGCCGTGAAGCGCCGATCGATCATGTCAAGCACTTCCTCAAAGGGCAGGGTCGGTTTCAAGAATACGCCCCGGCTTTCTGGAGTAACAAATTTCAGCTTGAGAGCCTGACTGCGCAAACCTACAGATGCGGGGAAAAGATCCAGGTTTACGGCTTTTTGGCTGACATCGACGAACCGGTGGCGTATCTCCTTTTCCAGGCACGAAAACAGCATGCCCTTGAAGCGCCAATAGGGCACGTAAAAACATTTTTTTTCCTGCGGGGCCCTGGATGGCAGCAAATACCGGAAGTGCCCCCGCTCCTGCAGAAAGGATTTGACGCGGCAGAATTCACAGGTAAACAACCGGTCGGTTTCTTCCAGGGTAGCCGGTGCACCGCACTGAGGGCACTGGTGGTCGATGGTTAGCTGAATAACGGACTCCAGTACTAATTATTGTAGTTTCAAGATTAACCTATCCGGCATTAACTTCGAGTTATTACGCTGCGTTGTTATTAATAGTAATTATGCTTCGCCGTTATTTATTGTAGCCAATAGCGTTTGGCTAACAGCAGCAATAAATTACGCCCGACGGGCTAATTACGTGCGAAGCATCAATGTCAGCCGAAGGCGTAATGACACGCGAAGCGTAAATCACGCCCGTAGGGCAAATTACGGCCACAGGCCAAATATCGCGCGAAAGCGCGAATGACACCCGAAGGGTAAATTACGTGCGCAGCACAAATGACAGCCAAAGGCGTTATAGTTTCTCCCCGCAGCTTCCACAGAATTTAGCGTCAGACAGGTTTTCACCCCCGCATTTGCTACAGAACTTGGGCTCGGGCTTCTCTTCCGCCGGTTTCCCGCATCGTGAGCAGAATTTGGCGTTGGCGGTCAGGTTCTTTCCGCAGTGGCCGCACTGTTTGATGACCAGTTGTTGGTGACCACAGTAGGGACAGAATTTGGCATTGACCGCTATGTCGTTATGGCACTCCGGGCAGGCGGTTGTTTCGGAAGCCGGTTGGCCTTTGGCCTTTTCCCCGGTGAAGTACTGGGCAAACATGGCGGGCATCATGAGACCCATTCCCATACCCATGGAGTCGGATGCGCCACCATCTGCCTCTGATGCTTTTTCCATAGCCATGGCCGCCTTCATCTGCATGAGTTTGTTCATGTCATCAAACACACCCATGCGACTGCGGTCGTCAATAGCTTTCTGGACTTCGGGCGGCGGGGTGATGGCATTCATGTAAAGGTGGGTCAGGCTGAGGCCGAAGTGACTGAAGTCCTCACTAAGGCGTTTGCTGAGCCCCTCGGACATTTCGTCGTATTGAGCCGGCAGATTCAGGATGGAGTCGATGGTCTCCCCCATGTAGTCATTGAATCTCGAAACAATCACCCTGTTAAGGTATTCCTCGATTTCTTCAGTGGTGAATATTCCCTGGGTCCCCACCATGCTGTTGATGAACAGAACCGGCTGGACGACCTGCAGGTTGAAGATGCCAAAGGCCCTCAGGCGGATCAGGCCCAACTCCGAGTCTTTGAAGGCCACGGGATCCCGGGTGCCCCATTTCAGATTGGTGAAGACTTTCAGGTTTATGAAATACATCTCGGCCCTGAGCGGACTCTGCATGGCCCAGGGCAAGCTGAGAATTTTCGTTAAAATGGGAATATTTCCGGTTTTCAGCGTATGCCGGCCCGGGCCAAAAGCTTCGACGGCCTTGCCTTTGTAAAAAAATACGCCGGCCTGGCTCTCTCTCACCGTCAGCTGAGCGCCCCATTTGATTTCACCCGATCCTTTTTCCGGCAGCCGGTGGACCAACGTTTTGCCCGTGTCGTCAAACCACTCCAAGTTTTCCAAGAAAACCAGGTTGTCCGTTCCCATGATGTTTTCTCCAAAGATTTTGTTAAATGTTAAAAGATTTTGTATGGTTGTAAAAGAAAGTGTTCAGA
>JAFDAT010000328.1 GCA_019313725.1 Deltaproteobacteria bacterium | reverse complement strand
CCTTTTTATGAGATCCAGTATTTTCCCTGTCTTCTGATCCACGCGTTGTTTAAGATCAGGGCTCAGCAACACCTGGGGAGATGACAGGAAGTAGTTGATAATGTCAAAATAATCTTTTTTTTCCCGACTGAAGTCATAATAGGCCAGTGCCATGGCCTTGAGCTGCACGCCCGGTTCATCGGTATCCGACACCGACTGCCGGAGCCTGTCAATCAAAAGCTGCAGGCCCTCTTCCTGGAGCTCTGCGAACAGGTCTTCCTTGCTGGCGTAATAGAAATAGATCGTGCCCACTGCCAGTTCAGCGCGTTTAGCGATCTGGTTGATGGATGTTGCCGGGAGGCCTTTTTCAAACAGCAGGGATCTGGCGGCATCGATAATCTGCCGCCGTCTGGCCTGTTTTTCTCTGGCTCGTCTTTCCTTTAGCCCCATAATCATTACCGGATTCGAAGTGTCTGCTGATCCTCATGCGCCCTGCTCCTGATAAGAACGCGTTGGCTTTTGGCGTTTAATGTAATCAATATCCAATGATCAAGTTTCTGCAGGGCTGAAGCCCTGGACTACATGGCATAAATTTTCAAGTTCGACCGCCCACAACGAAGCATGAAACATATGCTTTCATTGAAATGCTCATGTGTTCATTTCAACAAACAGATACTAAACTCAATCCAGGTTGTTTTCTCCAAGCTCCTGTGATCTCTGGAAGATATCTTACCCCTTCATCGTCTATCATTAGGCTATCTTAAATCCTACCCTCATCCGGCAGTTTACGCCGCGTAAAAATAAATGCCGTTGTCAGCCCGGATATGATGTGCCAGACACCCCACCAGGCCACCAGGATGGCCATACCGCCCAGACCGTCGAAAAAATTGAACACCAGGACCAATCCCAGGGCCGAGTTCTGAATCCCTACCTCTATGCAGGTCGCCCGGCAGTCCCGTTCGGGGAGCTTTGCCACCCGCCCGGACCAGTAACCCAGATTCAGGGCCAGCGCATTGTGCAGAAATACGGCTAAGATCACCAGGCCCACATAATCGATAAAGTAGCGCCAGTTCGCCGCCAGTGCGCCAATAACGATGATGATGAAAAATACCAGGGAAAAAATTTTAAATGGTTTGCGTACCCGGCCGGCCAGTGCGGGAAAAAACCGGATCAGTACCTGTCCCAGCAAAAGGGGGATGCCCAGAATAACGAAAACCGTGATAAAAACGTCCATGGGGCTCAACTGCACGCTACGCAGAATCGATGCAGTGTCCGGGTCCAGACTCCCCCAGAAGGACAGGTTGAGGGGCGTCATAAAAATGGCGACAACCGTCGAAATGGCGGTCATGCTGATGGAGATCGCACAGTTGCCCTTGGCCAGATAGGTAATGATGTTGGAGAGATTTCCGCCGGGGCATGCGGCCACCAGGATCATTCCCAGGGCCATGGACGGGTATAGCGCCATGCCCGGAATAGACTTCAAAGCCAGAATCAGCAGAAAGGTCAAGGCCGGCAGCAACAGAAACTGGGCTGCCAGTCCGATAACCGGTGCCTTGGGCGCTTTTAAAACCCGTTTGAAATCCTCCAGCTTCAGATCCAGGGATACACCCAGCATCATTAACCCGATGGCGGCATTGATAACCATCAGTCCCTGGGGATTGAAATTGAGCTTTACCTGATCGATGATTACCGGTTCCATGAGTCCCCCCTTAAATTTTGGATCGTATCCCGATTGGTTGTAGTTGTTATTATACTGGAATAGATATCTTTCTATTACTTGCCATGTTGTTTATGCAGCCATAGGGTTAGGCTTTGTATGCCCCCACTTTCGCCAGCGCCATGCTCCCCGGGCTGACGGTTGTCGGGTCGGTCATGACATTGATACAGGCCGTCTTACCCGAGGCAAAGGCCGCCTCCAGCGCAGGGCCGATTTCTTCTGGATCTTCCACCAGCAGGCCGAATCCGCCCAGTGCCTCCACCAGTTTGTGATAGTTGACCCGGCCGATAAAGGTGCCGGCCTCGATGGCGTGACCGATTTTTATTTCCTGGCTGTGCCGGATCATACCCCATCCAAGGTCGTTGCAGATGACCACCACCAGGGGTATCTGTTTGCGGATGGCGTTCTCGATCTCCATGAAATTGAAGCCAAAGGAACCGTCCCCGGTTATCAGCAGCACCCGTTTGTCCGGATAACGCAGTTTGGCGGCATTGGCATAGGGAATACCCACCCCTAGACTGCCGTAAATACCGTAATCCAGGTAATGCCCGGGCCTGGCCAATGTTCGGGTCATCCCCATCCAGGTGGTGGTGTCGCCGCCATCGGCCACGACGATGTCATCGGCCCGGTCCATGAACGCATTGATCTCCTTGGTGAGCCTCAAGGGATGGATGGGAACATTGCTGCTGTTCCAGTCGGCGGCGGCCGGAGCCTTGCCGTCCTTATCCGCCTGCCGGAGTTTATCGATCCATGCCGAAAACTGATTTTGAAATGTCTCAGCCTTACCGCTTTTTTCAATACTTGCATTCAAATTCTCGAGAAACACCTTGATATCGCTGACCACGGGCAGTTCCACCGTCATATTGCGGCCGATCTCCTCGGCGCAGATATCCACCTGGACTTTTTTAGCGGTCGGGTTGAATACATCCCCAAACATATAATAGAGGCAGATCCGCGTCCCCAGCAAAATGATCAGGTCGGTTTCCAGGTAGGCGGGAAAGGCCCCCCCGGGGCGTATGGCCAGTGCGCCTTCGAAGCACAACGGGTGGCTGTCGGGTATGGTTCCCCTTCCGGAGAGGGAGGTAAACACCGGCATGCCCGTGTTTTCGATGAATTTCAGCAGTTCCGCTTCCGCCTTGGACTGCCACACACCGGTTCCGGCAATCACCACCGGATTTTTTGCCGATGCCATCATGGTCAGCAGGTCTTCGGCTTTGCCCGGATCGGTGGTACGTACCGTTACCAGGGTTGCCGTTTTCTTGACATTGTCGATTTCAACCGTGCTATTGAGGACATCCACCGGGATCTCCAGGTATACTGGTCCCGGCCGGCCGCTCGTCGCATAGCGGAAAGCCAGATCGAAAAACTCCGGAACACGTTCCGCCTTCAGGCAGACCAGCGTCTTCTTGACCATGGGCCGGATGACCGGCTCCTGATCCATGTCCTGCAGATCCAGTTTCTCCTTGTGTTCCAACCCCACGCACCCGGCAATGATAATCATTGGGGTATTGGAAAAATAAGCACTGGCAACGCCGGTCAAGGCATTGGTAAAGCCCGGACCTGCCGTCACCATGACGATGCCGGGTTTGCGGGTCAGTTTCCCCCACGCCTCGGCCATGAATGCCGCGGCCTGCTCATGGCGGGTGTCGAACAGCGTGACCGCACTCTTCTCCAGATGTTGATAGATGGGTGTAATGTGCCCGCCGCTCAGGGTAAACACATACTCGACATCACGTTCGATCAAAGCCTCGGCAGCCAGCTGCCCACCGGTCACTGATCCCATTTTTCTCCTCCTTTTGCCCTTTATTTCATTAGAAACAGTCGGCCATCTTTCTATAGCAGTAAGATAGAATTCCTAAATCATCTCCCGATCAGTTGTAGTATCGTTGGATTGAGTGATCGAAATCGAAATCGGGATCGCTATCGAAATCGAAACAATAGGGCACTTGAACACAATAAGTTTGATGTCTTATGTTTCTCGATTAGTCTATGTTGCCTATCAGCCCAGGGCTTCAGCCCTGCCGGAACTTGATAATTGGGCGTCGGATATTCAATTCGGGTTATCCGGGTTGGGATGATGATATTATATTCAAGAAGACACCGAGTTTTACGTGTAGCAAGTATTCGATCCCGATCCCGATCCCGATAGCGATCCCGATGAAATCATAAGAAAACAAACACTTGTCATAGTGAAACGAAAATCACGTCATTAGGGAACCTGGTTGACCCCTCGGATCCTTTTATCCAACTACATTGAGAAGAACCGAATTCCTTAACTTTAGTCACTTTAGCACACTTCAGATTCTCATATGTTATGGCCTATATACTCACTTCCAGGGAGCATCCAGTGCCGGGCCCCCTGGACCCGGGTATCTATAATTCCATGAGCTGCCCGCCGGTAATGTTGACAGCCTGCCCTGTCAGGTATGACGAAGCATCCGAAGCCAGGAATGCCACCAGGTCACCCACCTCTCCCGGTTTCCCGATACGGTTGAGAGGAATGGATTGGCACATCTCGGCCTCACGTTCCTCAACCGTGGAATTGAAAAACTGGGCTTCCAGACCGAAACGCCACTTTTCAAGATCGGTCATGATCTGCCCGGGACAGATGGCATTCACCCGGATGTTGTTTCCAGCCAGCTCTTGGGCCATGACCTTGGTCAGCATAATGACCCCGGCTTTGGCCACGGCGTAAGCACCATTGAACAGCGGCGGCACCTTGCCTGCCCTGGATGCCGTGTTGATGATCACACCACCCCGTTCCATCATCATGGGCAGTAC
>JAFDAT010000327.1 GCA_019313725.1 Deltaproteobacteria bacterium | reverse complement strand
TTCGTGGATGGCATTTTTAATGTCAGAGGCGATAAAGGCTGCGCACTGGTCGTTGAAATTGGGTGGTTTTGCGCCTTTCAGAGCTATCTCGGCGATGTCCTCCATGGCGACGCCCAAGGATTCCAGCGCCGATTCTTCGAGGAATGACCCGGTTCCGGCCGAGCAGGCTTCGTTCATGGCGTAGTCCGATGGAACCGCATTGGTTATGTAAGTGTATTTGGCGTCCTGGCCGCCGATTTCGAAAAGGGTGTCCACCCCCGGATCAAAATAGACCGCTGCCGTGGCATGGGCGACAATTTCATTGATGATTCCGTCGGTCAGTGCGTGAAGTCCGGCTATCTGCCGGCCGGAGCCGCAGACTCCGAGGCCGACTATGGAAAAGTCAGACGGATCGATTTCGGTGCGAACCTGATTCAGAATTGCTGCATAACACTGCCGTGACGCACCGACAGGGTCACCATTTGTCCGGAGATAGATCGAGGCCAGCAGGGCCTTGTCGCTTTTTCGCAAAAGCACGGCCTTGGTGGTGGTGGAGCCCACATCCAGGCCCAGGATGCAGACGTCACCTGATGTGATGCGGCCTCTTTCCAGGGTTTTGAAGGTTACCCGGTCTTCAAAATCCTGCAAGGGGGGCAGGGAATCAAATGCGGCAATTTCATTGACGAACAATCCATTACCTTTTTCGGCCGGTTGGTGGGTTTTGTTTTCCAGAGCCCACAAGGCGGCTCCCAGGGCTTCGAAAAAAGGCGCTTCTTTGGGTATAATGAGTCCCGGAATTTCCCGCCTCAGATATTCCACCATCATCTGGTTTCCGGATGTGCCGCCTGTGAGCATGATGTTTCGCCGCTCCACCCTTTTTAAGAGCTCGATGATCTTGTCGGCCATCATCCTGCAAAGTCCGGCCGTAACCTTCGATTTAGGGATGCCTTTGTTGGTGGCGTGGGTGCAATCCGATTTGCAGAAAACAGAGCAGCGGCCGGAGACGTGGTGGGGTGTCTCCTCGACCGCCCACCGGGCGGCTTCTTCCAGCGATACGTCCATGCGGCGGATTTGTTGGAGAAAGAATTCGCCGGTGCCGGATGCACACTTGTTCCCTGTCAGGACATTCGAAATCCGTCCCGAACCATCGAGGACATAGGCCATGAATGATTCACCGCCGGCGGAGACGATGGCCGGGCATGAAGTGTGTGGCGGTTTGGTATACTGGTAGGCATATTCCACGGCCTGGGGCTCCGGTATGGAGGAGAGCCTGACGAATTTGCGAAACTTTCGTCCGGTGGCGGCTACCCGATCAAAGCCTGCGAGTTCAAATTCATCCAGCGCTTTGATCAGCGTTTTCTTCGGGTTGCCGTCGTGAGCGTGAACCGCGTATCCGGTCAGGCGAGGATTGTATTTCCACACCGGCCTGCCGGCATTGTGGTCATTACCATTCGTCTCGATCTGGGCAATCGACACCGAAGAAGCACCAAGACATATCCCAAGCGATTTCATAATGAAAGGTACAATGATACCGGCCCTCCTGTCAAGACGGAGGACTGAATGGTTAAGCCCTGAAAGAGTCGCCTCACACATTTTGCAAAGCATGCAGATTTTGTGATATACATTAGAAACACGCATGAGAACGGCTCTATAATTTGCATTATGCTTAAGGGCATTGATATTGAACAAAAAAGTAACAACCTAATTTCTAATGTAAAGGCATTAATCCAATGAAGGCCATGGTGTTGGAAAATATTTGCAGGCTTGACGAAAATGCGCGGCCCCTGAGAATGATTACCCTGCCGGATCCGGTTCCAGGGAAAGGGGAAATAGTGCTCAAACTCAGCGTTTGCGGGGTATGCCACACGGAGCTCGATGAGATAGAGGGACGGACACCGCCGACGGTTTTGCCGATGGTTTTGGGTCATCAGGCCGTGGGCAGGGTTGCGGCAATTGGATTGGACGCCAATCGTTTTACAAAAGGAGACCGGGTCGGGGTGGCCTGGATATTTTCGGCATGCGGATCCTGCGATTTTTGTAGAACCGGGCGAGAAAATCTTTGTTCCGAATTCCTGGCCACCGGCCGGGATGCCAACGGTGGGTATGCGGAGTACATGTGCGTGTCGGAAGATTTTGTGTATGCCATACCCGACAGACTGGAAGATGCGGAAGCCGCGCCGCTGCTCTGTGCAGGGGCTATCGGTTACCGTTCCATGCGCCTTGCCGGAGTCAGCAATGGACAGCATCTGGGATTGACGGGATTCGGGGCATCGGCACACCTGGTTTTAAAGATGGTCACCCACCGCTATCCCGAATCCAAGGTGTTCGTGTTTGCCCGCAGCAAAAAGGAAAGAGAATTTGCCCGGGATCTGGGTGCCTGCTGGGCGGGCAACATTGGAGAGCCGCCGCCGGAACCCCTGGATGCGGTGATCGATACGACCCCGGCCTGGAAACCTGTGATGGAAGCCCTGAAATGCCTCAGGCCGGGGGGGCGCCTGGTGATCAACGCCATACGTAAAGAGTCCCGGGACAGCGACCTGCTCATGCAACTGGATTATCCGGTGCATCTCTGGATGGAAAAGGAGATAAAAAGCGTGGCCAATGTGGCCCGGCAGGATGTGCGCGAGTTCCTGGAGATTGCTGCCGACATTCCCATCAAACCCGAGTACCGGGAATACGCTCTGGAAGATGCCAATACGGCCCTGATGGAGTTGAAGCATGGCAAGATCAGGGGGGCCAAGGTGCTTAGAATCGGGTGACGTATAATTTTATATATTTAAATAAAAGGTAATAGCCCGATAAGCATAGGGATTAAAAAGGGATCAAGGGTCAAGGATTCGAGTGGCAGACCGATAAATGATCAACATCGAACATCGAACATCGAATGTCCAACGTCGAATGTGGAATCGCTTCACTCTCATCTTTTTTATAAAAAGGATAGAATACCATTTTCGAAGTTCAATGTTTGATGTTCGATGTTGGACGTTCATTTCTTGCTAAAAACAATGCGGAAACAAAAGTACTCGTGAGCCGGATGATCCTTTTTTTCTTGACCCCTCGGCCACCGGAACCCTGGGATCCAATTATTTTATGATTACCGACATCCTATACCGCTGCCCCGAGTGTGGCGAATTCGAATGGCTCGAAGATGGCCACTGCCGGCATTGCCGGGTGCCCGTACGGGTGCTTTCGAGAAAAAACGTTGCTGTCGACGGGCAAAGTGGCGACATTGCCCACTGGTATGCCAAAGTCCGCGGGCATGCGCTGCCCCAGGCTACGGATGGGATGATTCTGCATAGCGGACGGGTCCGTTTGTCGCGGGAGATACAAAAAGGGCGTTTCAAAGGTCTTTCCGGGGTGCATGCCATCCGGTACGGGCGTGAATTCATGACCGAGGGCAGCATCGCCTTGTACAGCGACCGACTGGTTTTCCCCGGCGCTTCCTCCAGAGAATCCATTCCTTTTGAATGCATTTCCGCCGTCACCATCGAGTCCAATACGGTCATCGTGGATCGTACGGATGCCCGCACGGTGTATATTGATTTTCAGGAAGAATCTGGAAAAAAATGGGAGGATTGCATCCAGAAAGCCATAGCCCGGTTTTTCAGCCCGGCCGAGATTGTCGAATTCTGCCCGAAAATCCGTTTTGCCCAACCCAGCAGTAAAAAACCCGAAAGGGCCGTGGGACATCATGACATCCGTGTCCGTGCCCAAAAATGGTACCGGAGCGATTTCCCACCGGCCAGTTCTCTCTTGAAGCGCCTTGCCGCATGCCTTGCGGACGGTCTGCTGGATATTGAGTTCACGGGCATGGAAAATATCCCGTCCCGGGGAGCGGCCATTCTGGCGGCCAACCATGTTTCTTTTCTGGACGGCATCATTCTGGCAGCCTGCCTTCCGCGTGTTGTCCGGTTTATGACCAAAAATTCCCAGTTCAATAATCCCGCCATGCGTGTGATCCTCAAACTGGGGGGGACGTTCCCGGTGAAGCGTTATCGAACCGATGTGGTGGCGGTGAGGAATGCCTTGCGTGTGCTTCAGCACGGGCATGTTCTGGGCGTTTTTCCCGAAGGCGAACGCAGCTGGGACGGAAGGATGCAGCCGTTCAAGAAAGGCACGCTGCGCCTGATGCTGGCGGCGGGCAAACCGGTTGTCCCGGTAGGTATTTCCGGCATCTACGAGCTCATGCCCAGGTGGACCACAACCCTCAGACGGGTTCCGGTCAGAATCACGGTGGGTGAACCATTGCGGTTTACGGTGAACCCCATCGGCTGCCAGACAGAAGAAGATATTGCAGCGGCCGATGAACGCCTGCGCAGGACGATCGAAACGCTGATATAATTATGACAACCGGTATAATACTCAGAAAGGAGAAGATTGATCATGAGTGCAAACCGAACGGTTGTACACACAGAAAAAGCCCCCCAGGCCATCGGGCCCTATTCCCAGGCGGTAAAAACCGACACCATGGTGTTCGTTTCCGGTCAGCTGGCTTTTGATCCT
>JAFDAT010000326.1 GCA_019313725.1 Deltaproteobacteria bacterium | reverse complement strand
TGATGACACTGACATTCCTGTTCTGGCGGGATTTGATATCGGCCACGGCCCTGTCAATCTGACAATCCCCATGGGCATCCAGGCTACTCTGGATACGGAACGCCTGACCCTGTCTTATGACGAATCGGCGGTGATATAGACATGTCTGGAAATCCTAATATCGAAACCCCCAAATGCTAAACAATTTCAAATGATCCAATGCTAATAAACAATCGTTTTACGCTTTATGTGAATTATCTTTTTCTTCTGGATATTTGAACATTTGGATTTGGTATTTGTTTAGGATTTGGGAATTTAGAGTTTAGAAATTTTCATGTAACCTACGGATATTCTGCATCATGACGAACCCCATAAAGCAGCTCATACAAACGGCCCTGGAGGATGGGGTTTTCCCCGGTGGCGTGCTGCTGGCTTCAAAACACGGTAAAGTGGCCATCCGGGAAGCATTCGGGTGGACCGATATCTACCATAAAATTCAAGTTGACCAGGACACGGTCTACGACCTGGCATCCCTCACCAAGCCTTTGGCCACAACGCTGGCCGTCATGCACCTTGTAGACAGATCACGCCTGCATCTCGGACAGACACTGGGCGAACTCCTGTCGGCGTGCAGGGGCACGGAAAAAGCCGGCATTACCGTGGAACATCTTTTGGCGCATTGTTCGGGTTTGCCCGATTACCGACCTTATTATATGGAACTGGCCGGCGAGACGGTGCTCGAAAGGGATTCCGCCCTGAAAGCACTTATGATCCGAGAACCCCTTGAATATCCGGTTGGCCGTAAGACCGTGTACAGTGATCTCGGGTTCATGTTTTTGCGCTGGATCGTGGAACAGGTTTCCGGAGCAAAGATGAGCCGGTTGGTGAAAAAGGAAATCTACGCGCCTGCAGGGGCAGGGGACCTGTTTTTTTCTGGGAATGCACAAGCACGATCGAATCGGGTGTTTGCGCCAACTGAAATGTGCGCCTGGCGCAACAGCCTGGTCCAGGGGATTGTACACGACGAAAATGCCTTTGCGGTGGGCGGTGTCGACGGGCACGCCGGGCTTTTCGGGACCGTTTCCGCGGTACATGCATTGCTTTTGGAACTCGTGTCTGCATATTCCGACAGGTCCTCGAAGCATGTACTGTTACCGGAGCAGGTAATAACATTTTTAAATTACGGTGCGGGTGGTGATCGCGCCCTGGGCTTTGACCGGCCCACCCACCCGGGTTCGAGCAGCGGCCGCTATTTTTCCGAAAACAGTGTGGGGCATCTCGGTTTTACCGGGACATCCTTCTGGGTGGATCTTGACCGGGACATCATCGTGATTCTGTTGACCAACAGGATTCACCCGACCCGCGACAACGAGAAAATAAAAGCTTTTCGGCCCATACTGCATGACGCGGTTATGGAATACCTTCTCTAACCTCCGGTTGTAATTTATACTTCGTGCGTCATTTGTGCTTCGCACGTCATCTGGCCTGCGGCCGTCATTTGTGCTTCGCACGTCATCTGGCCTGCGGCCGTCATTTGTGCTTCGCACGTCATCTGGCCTGCGGCCGTCATTTGTGCTTCGCACGTCATTTGCCCTTCGGGCGTAATTTATGCTGCGCATGTCATTGGTAACCAGCGGATTATCAGCTGGCCTGCGGCCACAATCTGCCCTTCGGGTGACATTTGCACTACCGCGCATAATTTACACTTCGTATGTCATTTGTGCTGCGCACGTAATAACGTAAATCCTAAAACGTAAAACGAGTTCGTAAACGGCAAAGCCGCGTTCCGTAAAATCGTCCACGGCGATTTTACTCTTGTAATTACCTGATATTTTTGGTAGCTGTTACCATTTAGCAAGACCCGACAACATCATACGTGCTTTGGGCACGCACTGGGTTCTGTGTATAGAGAGCATGATAGCAGCGGCAGTACCGTTCAACATCAGCCGCTAATATTGAAAGCGCTCACTTAGTAGATACGGAAACGAGGGGCTATGAATTTCTTCTTCGACAAATTCTTGGGCGTATTTTCCAGCGATCTTGCTATCGATCTGGGAACGGCAAACACACTGGTCTATGTCAAAGGCAAGGGGATTGTCCTCAGCGAACCATCGGTTGTGGCCGTTCGGACTGATGCACGTCTGAAAAACAGGGTTCTGGCAGTGGGTCTGGAAGCTAAGAACATGTTGGGGCGTACCCCCGGCAACATCGTGGCCATCCGTCCCATGCGTGACGGCGTCATCGCCGATTTCGAAGTCACGGAAGCCATGCTGCGGCATTTTATCCAGAAAGTTCACAACCGGCGAACGTTTGTCAGACCCAGAATTATCATAGCCGTGCCTTCGGGGATTACCCAGGTCGAAAAAAGGGCGGTCAGAGAATCGGCGGAATCAGCCGGTGCTCGTGAGGTATTCCTGATCGAAGAGCCCATGGCAGCTGCGATCGGTGCCGATCTTCCCATTACTGAACCCACATGCAACATGGTCGTGGACATCGGCGGCGGCACCACGGAGGTGGCGGTTATCTCCCTTGCCGGCATCGTGTACAGCCGTTCACTCAGAGTGGCCGGGGATAAAATGGACGCGGCGATAATCCAGTATATCAAAAGAAAGTACAATCTTCTGATCGGGGAAAGAACCGCGGAAATCATAAAAACCACTATCGGCAACGCCTACCCGGACCCCCAGGATATTTCAACCATAGAAGTGAAGGGGCGGGATCTGGTGTCCGGTATTCCCAAGATCCTGGCAATCGATTCGGAGGAGATCCGGGTTGCCATATCCGAGCAGATCGATGCCATTGTGGAGACGGTAAAAATTGCACTGGAACAGACACCTCCGGAACTGGCGGCCGATATTGTCGACAGCGGTATCGTGCTGACCGGTGGTGGCGCCCTGTTGAAAAACCTTGACAAACTTCTGCGCGAAGAGAGCGGACTGCCCATTACGGTTACGGAAGACCCGCTTTCAACTGTGGCCCTGGGCTCGGGCATGGCGCTTGACAATATCGAAATACTCAAGCAGGTCATTATTACCTGAGTTGAGCGGTTCAAATTTTAGGAATAGTAAAATGATTTTTGGTCCTATTAACCTGGCAACTAAATAGCCAAATCCGTCATGCCGGACTTGATCCGGCATCCAGTATCTTTCTGGATAGCGCTAAAGCTTCACTTCGTGCCCCGCCTTCGCGGGAATGACGGCGTTAACGTATTTAATTGCCGGAGCAATATTTAATCATCAAATTTCGCCCCGAGGGCGACTCGTGCAAAACTTAGGTATTAGATAGCTTAATGTTTTCAAGAAAAATGGCCATGATCGTTGGCGCCATCATCCTGATCGCTGTCAATATCATCGTTCTATCCGTGAACAGCAAGCGCCCGGCGCCCTCAACCGGTATTGGACGGTTTACCATTTCCCTCGTCTCCCCTTTTCAGGGAATCGTCTCAGAAGCCATCAACTCCGTAAAAGATATCTGGAAACACTATTTCCTTCTGGTCTCGGTTTCAAAGGAAAATGCCCAGTTGAATCGTTCTCTCAAACAGGCTGAAGAGAAAAATAACCGCCTGGTGGAAATGGAACTCTCGCATGCCCGCTTGAAGAGACTGTTCGACTTCCAGGGCACTTTACAGAAAAGAGTGGTTGCCGCCGAAGTGATCGGCAGGGACCCGTCACCGTGGTTCAAGACCATCATCATCAATAAAGGCAGTCGGGAAGGCGTGGAACGGGGTATGCCGGTGGTTATACCGGAGGGCATTGCCGGCCTGGTCACCGATGTGGCCAGAAACTACGCTAAAATTCTGCTGGTCATCGACCAGAACAATGCCGTGGATGCATTGATACAGCGCACCCGGGCCCGGGGGATCATCAAGGGTGAACCTTCGGGCCGGCTTATGTTGCAATACGTGCTGCGAAAGCATGAAATTCAGGTGGGTGATGTCGTGATATCTTCCGGTCTGGATGGTGTTTTTCCCAAAGGCATCCGCATCGGTTTTGTACGTGAGGTCAACAAGCCCGATTCGGGCATATTTCAGCAACTGGCGGTAACGCCGTACGCCGATTTCGAAAAACTCGAAGAGGTGCTGGTCGTGCTGGACCCGCCCGAACAACCCGAACTCGATGATCCATGACCTACTTTTTTCACATTCTGGTTTGTTTCTGCATGGTTGTCTTCCACACGACCATTGCGCCCTATTCAAGCCTTTTTTCAGGGATTTATGACCTGCTGATCATTTTTGTCATCTATCTGGGATTTTTCAGATCGGTCCGGGAAGGTATTCCGTTGGTCATATTTTTCGGAATCGTCATGGATGTTTTTTCAGGGGGGGTATTCGGATTACATGCCACCGCCTACTTCTGGCTATATATCTGCGTTCTGGGATTGACCCTGTTCATGCGTAAAAACAATGTTCTGCTTCTGCCGGTGGTTGCCCTTTTTGGAGTGATTTTTGAAAACTTCGTTATGGTCGGCATCACCGCACTGCTGGACACCGGTTCGGCCATTCCTGAATCCGCCGTTAAAATTATCGTTGTTCAG
>JAFDAT010000325.1 GCA_019313725.1 Deltaproteobacteria bacterium | reverse complement strand
CCTTTATATATTTTTTATGATTATATAGGCTTCAGAGACTGGGACAGGGTTAATTCAACTAAACTTTATTCCATCTCTGCGTGGTACTCCTGCAGAGATCTAACCTGTGGCACGCCATCGCGGCGCGCTGCGATGCCTTTGGCTGCCGCGACAGCCGCCGCCGTCGTCGTAATGTAGGGTACTTTATATTTGATGGCGGCTCTGCGTATATTTGAACTGTCCTGTTCACTCTTTAGGCCGCTCGGCGTGTTTACCAGAAGATTTATGGCCTCGTTCTTTATTGCATCCACAAGGTCCGGTCTTCCATATCCCAGTTTGCGCAAGGGCGTGTTTTCAATACCTCGCTCTTCTAAATAGTAGTGAGTACCTTCGGTTGTCATTATCTTGAAACCCAGCTCTTTAAAAAGTCTGACAGCTTCCAATGCCGCACTTTTGTCTCGATCCGCAATGGTAAACAGTACGGATCCTTCCAAAGGCAGTGGGGTCTGGGTAGCTTCCTGGGCTTTAAAAAATGAGCGCCCATAGGAATGGGAAATACCTAAAACTTCACCGGTAGATCTCATTTCCGGTCCCAGAATCGGATCAACCTCGGGAAACATGTTGAAGGGAAAAACCGCCTCTTTAATGCCGTAATGGGGTATGGACCGATGCTGCAGCTCAAGATCCGCGATGCGTTTGCCAAGCATGACTTGCATGGCAATTCTGGCCATGAATATGTTACAAATCTTGGATACTAAAGGTACGGTTCGCGATGCACGGGGGTTGGCTTCCAGCACATACACCGTATTTTCAAATATCGCGTATTGAATATTCATCAACCCTATAACGTTTAGCTCGATTGCAATTTTGCGTGTATATTCACGAATTGTTTCGATGTGTTTCGGCGCTATGCTTACCGGCGGAATAACACATGCCGAATCACCGGAATGTATTCCAGCCAACTCGATATGCTCCATTACGGCAGGCACAAAAGCATCCGTACCATCGGCAATCGCATCGGCTTCGGCTTCAATGGCATTATCCAGAAATCTATCGATAAGTATTGGCCTTTGGGGAGACATCTCGACCGCTGCTTCAAGATAGAATTTAAGGGATTCCTCATCCTGCACTACTTCCATGCCACGGCCTCCTAAAACATATGAGGGCCTGAGCATTAAAGGATATCCTATCTTGTCAGCAATTTTCTGAGCCTCGTCCATAGTACTGGCCATGCCCGACTCCGGCTGGGGGATGTCCAACTTACGCATAATGTGCCGGAAGCGATCTCGATCTTCGGCCAAATCAATGGTTTCAGGAGATGTGCCCATGATCTTAACGCCCATCTCCTCCAGCTCAGTTGCAATATTCAGGGGTGTCTGTCCCCCAAATTGGGCAACAACGCCTTCGGGTTTCTCCTTTGCATAGATGCTTAAAACATCTTCAACGGTAAGCGGCTCAAAATAGAGTTTGTCCGATGTGTCGTAATCCGTAGATACTGTTTCAGGGTTGCAGTTAACCATAATCGACTCATACCCGGCATCGCGGATGGCCAGGGCAGCATGCACGCAGCAGTAATCAAACTCAATGCCCTGACCAATACGGTTGGGTCCACCACCTAGAACCATTATTTTTTTGCGATCACTGACCAGAACCTTGTCAGGTGCATTGTAGGTGGAATAGTAATAGGATGCATTCTCAACACCGCTTACGCGTACCGGTTCCCAAGCCTGACCCATACCCAATTCCAGCCTCTGTTCACGGATCAGCTTTTCCGGCAGGTTGAGCAACATGGCCAGATAGCGATCTGCAAAACCGTCCTTTTTGGCTTTAACCAGTAGGTCATTCGGCAATGATTGATCCTTGTAAGCTAATATTTTTTCCTCAAGTTCGACGATTTCTCGCATCTGCTCAATGAACCAGGGTTTGATATGAGTCTTTTCATACAGTTTTTTCACATCAGCACCTTTGCGCAGGGCTTCATACATGAGAAACTGGCGTTCGCTGGTGGCAAAGCCCAGCCGGCCCATGAGTTCTTCCAGAGACAACCCATTGAAGTTTTTTGCAAATCCAAGACCATACCGGTTGATTTCAAGGCTTCGAATCGCTTTCTGGAATGCCTCCTTATATGTTTTACCCAGACTCATGACTTCGCCGACCGCCCGCATCTGGGTACCCAATTTATCCTCAGCCCCTTCAAATTTTTCAAAGGCCCAGCGGGGGAACTTAACAACCACATATTCACCGGAAGGCGTATATTTCTCCAGGGTTCCATCCCGCCAGTATGGTATCTCATCCATGGTCATACCGCCGGCGAGCAAAGAAGAAACTCTAGCAATGGGAAATCCAGTTGCCTTGGATGCCAGGGCGGAAGAACGGGATGTGCGGGGGTTAATCTCAATAACCACGACGCGGTCAGTCTTTGGATCATGGGCAAATTGAATATTGGTTCCACCAATCACCTCAATAGCCTCAACAATGTCATAGGAATATCTCTGCAAACGTTCCTGGAGCTCCGGGCTTATCGTCAACATGGGGGCCGTACAGAAGCTGTCGCCTGTGTGAACTCCCATGGCGTCGACATTCTCGATAAAGCAGACCGTTATCATTTGGTTTTTGGCATCTCGAACGACTTCCAGTTCGAGTTCCTCCCAGCCAAGGACCGATTCTTCAACCAAGATCTGATTTACAAGGCTAGCTGCCAGGCCGCGAGGGGCGACAACTCTTAATTCTTCAATATTATATACCAAACCACCTCCGGTTCCACCCATGGTATAGGCCGGGCGAATAACCACCGGATAACCCAGATCTTCTGCCACTGCCTCGGCATCTTCAACCGTGTTGACCGTCTGGCTGTTCGGCATTTCGATACCCAGTTTTTCCATCGTGGCCTTAAACGCCAGTCGGTCTTCGCCGCGCTTGATGGCATCCACATTAACACCGATCATCTTTATACCATATTCTTCCAATACGCCTGTTCGGCTAAGCTCAGAAGACAGATTGAGGGCCGATTGTCCTCCCAGGTTGGGCAGGAGTGCATCGGGTCGCTCCTTGGCTATGATTTGTGTCAGGGTTTTCAGATTCAGGGGTTCGATATAGGTCACATCCGCCGTACCCGGATCGGTCATAATTGTTGCCGGATTGGAATTAACCAATACAATTTCATATCCCATGGATCGCAGTGCTTTACATGCCTGGGTGCCGGAATAGTCAAATTCACAGGCCTGCCCGATAATGATAGGTCCTGATCCGATGATTAAAATCTTGTGGATGTCATCTCTTTTGGCCATAATTTCTCCTTTAATCGAGTTTCAAATGGTCTGGTTTTGAAAGAAATATAGAAAACTCGATATAGTGTGTCAAGCGTATTTGCCCACACGTATCTGATCCTGGAAAAGATTCTAATTTGTATCAATTCTCAGGATTGATTCTACCGTTAAAATATGTTCTATATTGATACAAAAATTGCACTTCAGCGGCAGGATAAAATTGTTTAAGAACCGATTGCCGAAAAAAAACGTTGAGAGGAGGGGGCGTGGAACGGAAAAATAAGATCCAGAGAATATCTGTCATAGGACCGGGAATGATGGGGCATGCCATCGCCCAGGAGTTTGCCGTGGCGGGATTTGATGTGACCTTGTGCGGAAGGGATGAAAACCGCCTGGAAGAGGCCATGGAAAAAATTGAGAACAGTCTTCAGGAACTGGCTCAATGGGAGCTGATATCCAAAGACGAAATCGATCCAGCGCTGAGCCGGCTGGTGACGACCACTGACCTGGAAGCGGCCGGATCGGGGGCGGATTTCATAGTGGAGTCCATTGTCGAAGTTCTGGAAGTGAAAGAAAAGCTGTTCGCCAGACTGGATGCCATCTGCCCGCAGCACACTATTTTGGCCAGCAATACCTCCAGCCTGATGCCCAGCACCTTGGCGGCGGCAACCCGGCATCCGGACAGGTTTCTTATCGCGCACTATTTCAATCCGCCCTACCTGATGCCGCTGGTGGAAATCGTGAAGGGCGAGCACACCGCCGATGACGTGGTGGATACCATTTTCAACCTTTACAAACGCATGCATAAACGGCCCATCATCTGTCAGAAAGAAGCCCTGGGGTTTATCGTCAACCGGCTGCAGCTGGTGCTGTGGCGGGAGGCCTTCAACATTGTGCAGCGGGGAATTGCATCGCCCCAGGATGTGGACCGCGCGGTCAAAGATAGTTTCGGAAGACGTCTGGGCATGGTGGGCCCATTCGAACTTTACGAATATATCGATGGCTTACCCGCTTTTGCTCGAAAAGGTGGAAAAGGGGGAACTGGGCGCCAAAACCGGCAGGGGCTTTTACGAGTGGACACCCGAGTTTACCGAAAAATGGCGCAAAAACATTCTCAAGGGCCTGGTGGCATATGCCAGGAGGGACAAAGAGGGGAAGGGGTGAGGTAGACGGTACAAGGTATGAGGTAGAAGGTACAAGGTATAAGGTATAAGGTGAAAGGTGTGAGGTGGACGGTTGAAGGTGTGAGGTGAAAGGTAGAAGGTATAAGGTGAAAGGTTGAAGGTGCGAAATCCAGTCGTCGGTTGTCACTATGCAATCCAGGTGATCAGGCTGCTTGTTACAGCAGGGTTAAAGCCCTGCGCTACATCGTCGATTGGAGAAATGAGCCTGTAGTTCAGGGCTTTAGCCCTGCGGTCGGTGATCAGAAGTTGGTGGTCGGAGAACGGAAATCAGAAGGTGAGAACGTGAGAAGGTGAGAACTAAAGAAGGTTGAAGGTATAAGGTGGAAGGTGGTAGGACGGGCCGAAAGTGCCAGAGTGACAAAGAAACAAAGTACCAAAGAGCGAGAAGGAAATAAGCTGAGGGAGGAATACTGAGGACGGAAGGGGCCATTAGCGTTAAGGCTTGCGTTGTCACTCTGTTGCTTTGTTACTTTTTCTCCTACTTCAGCCTTCAGTCTTCAACCTGTTCGTTGTCACTTTGTTACTCGCTTAAACAAAGTTCAAATGAATGCGTATAGAGGTTGGCAAATGGAAATTTCTACTAAAGGATTAAGAGTACTCATCACCGCGTCAGCATCCGGCATCGGGTTTGCCGTGGCAAAAGCCTTTCAGGATACCGGCGCCAGTGTTCACATCTGTGACGTCAGCAACACACAGCTCGACACCTGTCGGCAGACCCTGCCGGGTGCCGGTATTTCATGCGTCGATATATCCAGTCCTGCCGAGGTCGACAGCCTTTTCGAAGATGTTCTGTCCCACCTGGGGGGCTTGGATGTCCTGGTAAACAATGCCGGGATAGCCGGACCCACCGCACCCATCGAAGCGGTGGATCCCGAGGACTGGGATCGCACTATGGCGGTGAACATCAACGGGCAGTTCTATTGTGCCCGCAAAGCCGTGCCCTTACTCAAGGAGGCCGGCGGCGGTTCCATCATCAACATGTCCTCCTCGGCCGGCATAATGGGATATCCTTTCAGATCGCCGTATGCAGCTTCCAAATGGGCAGTCATCGGGCTGACAAAAACCATGGCCATGGAGCTGGGTGAATTCAATGTCCGGGTGAATGCAGTCTGCCCCAACGCGGTGGAAGGGCCGCGCATGGACGCGGTCATCGAAGCCGAGGCTAAAGTGAAGGGCATCACCGAAGAAGAGGTGTATGCATGCCTGGTCCAGGGGACCTCCATGCGCACCTTTGTCACCGCTGAGGACGTATCCAACATGATCCTCTTCCTGTGCTCCGATGCCGGTAAAAGAATATCCGGTCAGGCCCTGAGCGTGGACGGTTTTACGGAGACGTTAAGATAGACCCCAACTGAGGAACCGGACCCCTTTCGAAAAATGAACATCGAACATCGAACGTCCAACGTCGAATGATGAACAAAAAAAGGAAATAGAGGAGGGGGATTTTGGCAACCAGTAAACCCAAATATGTCTTATCCATCGATCTGGGAACTTCCGGCAGTAAAACGGCCATCGTATCGGTGCATGGGGAAGTAGCGGATTTTGATTTTGAGGCGGTACCATTGTTACTGCTGCCTGAAGGCGGGGTGGAGCAAAACCCGGCGGACTGGTGGCGTGCCATCATGACGACTTCAAAACGACTCCTGGGCAGATCTTCGGTTCCGGTCGAAGACATCGTTGCCGTTGCGGTTTCAGCCCAGTGGTCGGGGACGGTGGCTGTTGATGAAACCGGCAATCCCCTGATGAATGCCGTTATCTGGATGGACATGCGCGGAGAAAAATATGTGAAACAGACCACAGCCGGCGGACCGTTCAAAATCGAAGGATATGGCGTTTTGAAACTGCTGCAGTGGATCCGTTTGACCGGCGGCGCACCCGGCCAGTCCGGAAAGGACCCTGTGGGGCACATCCTGTTTATAAAAAATGAATATCCCGAGGTGTATGAAAAAACGTATAAATTTCTGGAACCCAAAGATTACATCAATCTCTGCCTGACCGGCAAGTTTGCATCCTCATACGATTCGATCACGCTGCACTGGTCCACCGACAACCGGGACTTAGAGAATATCGCCTATCACGACAAACTGTTGAAGATGTGTGGAATGGAGCGTGACAAACTGCCTGATCTGAAACGCTCCATCGACATTCTCGGCCCTATAAAAAAAGAGCTGGCTGATGAACTTGGGCTGCAGGAGGATGTCCAGGTGGTCATGGGGTCCCCGGATATCCCGGCTGCGGCAGTGGGATCCGGGGCTGTTAAAGATTATGAAGGACACATATACATCGGGACATCTTCCTGGGTCGTGGCCCACGTGCCGTTCAAGAAAACCGATGTCCTGCATTCCGTGGCTTCCATACCCTGTTCGATTCCCGACAAGTATTTGATAGTAGATGAACAGGAAATTGCCGGAGGGGCCCTTACGTATCTGAGGGACAACATCCTGTACCACAAGGATGAACTGCTGAAGGAGGCCGCGGTTCCGGATATCTATAAAGTATTCGATAGAATAGCCGCAGGCGTTCCCCCCGGCAGCAACAAGGTCATCTTTACGCCCTGGTTGAACGGTGAAAAAACGCCGGTGGAGGACAATTCCGTGCGTGCCTGCCTGTACAATCTGTCCCTGGAAAATACCCGGGAAGATATTATCCGGGCCTTTCTGGAAGGTGTGGCCTTCAACCAGCGCTGGGCCCTGACCTACGTTGAAAAATTCATGGGACGGCAGATGAATCCGATTCGCCTGGTCGGCGGTGGGGCTGCGTCGGATATCTGGTGCCAGATCCATGCCGACGTGCTCGATCGCACCATCAAGCAGGTGGAGGATCCGATCCAATCCAACGCACGGGGAACGGCCTTCATTGCCGCGGTGGGCCTGGGATATATGACGTTCGACGACATTCCAAAGTATGTCAAAATTAAAAATATCTTTGAGCCAAATACGGACAACCGCCAAATATACGATGAACTCTACGCGGTGTACTTGGAAATATATAATAAAAACAAGAGTATATATAAAAAACTGAACGCGGTGTAAAAATGTAAAAAGGTGAAGGCCCCACCCATCCCTTGCAGTGACGCCTGCAACCAACTAGGGGTTTATCCAGCGAAAGCATAATGCAGCACGCTATCAAAACAATTCTGATCCTCGAAACCTTGTGTCCCCCCATGTTTTTATCTATAATTTTTGTTTGAAATGTTAATTTGACCTTCATAATTAGGCATGGTATCGGAAAAAGATCGAAATAAAATATTGAAAATATAAAATATGCCCTTTCAATTTGACATCTTGTTTTATAAGCGCTAATGTTCATCCAATCTTGATGCCCTGATTCCCTTGGACTGAACAGGCCCTGTGATTGCAACCACAGGGTCGATGCAAACATGCCGCAGCCATACCGCAAGGAGTCGTTATCATGCAGATAGTAAAAGGTTTTCCCTCCACTTCACAGGATGACTACCAGTTAAATGTAACCAACATCATCAAGCATGGTGCCAGAAATTTTGGCCGCCAGGAAATCGTAAGCCGTAAACCGGACGGGACCATGTTTCGCTATACCTATAAAGATGCTTATGGAAGAATTCAGCGATTGGCCGGGGCCCTGAAATCTTTAGGTGCCGATATCGGTGATCGGATCGGTGTCATGGCCTGGAACACGCATGAAAATTATGAGATGTATTTCGGCATTCCAGGTATGGGGGCGGTTATGTTGATGCTGAATATCCGCCTTGCCCCCCAGGATCTTCTTTACGTTGCCAATCATGCTGCCGCAAAGTACATTGTGGTGGACGAAACCCTCATCCCGTTGGCAGAGGCGATTGCTCCGGAGCTTAAACATGTAAAGGGATATGTGGTCATAACGGACAAAAGCCTTGGCGATATTGAGACAACGCTCAATCCGGTCTACAGCTACAATGAACTGCTGGGTCAAGCTGAAGACGTTTTCGAATGGCCCAATCTGGATGAAACATCGGCATATGCCGCGTGCTACACCACCGGGACAACCGGCAAACCCAAAGGTGTTTATTATTCCCACAGAGACGTATATCTACACACCATGAGCCTGGTGGCCAATGCCGAAGTGTCGATACGTGATTGCTTTTTTCAAATCGTGCCCATGTTTCATGTCCTGGGCTGGGGATCTGCACATGCTGCCACCATGGTTGGTGCGAAGTTTGTGCTGCCGGGCATGTATAATCTGGAGCGACTCGAGGAACTCGGGGAAATACTGGTACAGGAAAAAGTTACCGTTTCCAACGGTGCGCCGGCACTTCTGATGCCCATGCTCGAATATATAAAGGGTTTAGAGGAAAAGCCCGATCTGAAGGGTGCCCGGC
>JAFDAT010000324.1 GCA_019313725.1 Deltaproteobacteria bacterium | reverse complement strand
TTCACGAACACCTCAATGCCAGGTTGGACTATGTTATCGACGGCGGCCCGGTTCCGGCCAGTCCTTCGAGTGTAATCTCACTGATTCGGGATGCGCCGGAGGTGCTGCGGGAGGGGTTGGGGGATGTCAGTGTATTTCATTAGAAACAAGCAGTCGTTTTCCGGAAAATATCAATGCCCAAAAGCTGATGGGTGATCCCTGTGCGAAAGTGAAACTGTCTGAGGTCCATAGAGCCCGTTATGCCGAACAGCGCAACCATAGATTTACGCTTCACCTGGCCGATAAATATATCCTCCGTGCAGAGGCTGTCCCATGGTCTGCAGAATAAGGTCTTTGACAGCTGATTTCAGAAGGTACTTCAGGACGGAAAACGTTTCTTCACGTTTGTAGACCGCGGAAATTTTCCCATCGATTCCGCCCAATCGCCCGGCCCACTCAATCGCATCCTCGAGGTTGCCGAGCCGGTCCACCAGGCCCTGTTTGAGCGCTTCTTCACCGGTATATATTCTTCCATCAGCCAGCGATTCCACGTGGGAAAGGTCCATATCCCGACCTTCTGAAATGGCCGTGACAAATTGCCGATGGGTTTGATCAACGAAATACTGCAGGGTTTTCTTTTCCCGGGAGGTCATTTGGCGGGTGGGGGACCCCATGTCCTTGTATTCACCGCTCTTAATAACCACCGGGACCAGTCCGATTTTTTCGAACAGCTGCTCGATATTGGTATATCCCATGATCACGCCGATGCTCCCGGTTATCGTTCCGGGATTGGCAACGATGCCATTTGCCGCCGCCGCGACATAGTACCCTCCGGAGGCGGCCACCGATCCCATGGAGGCAACGACTTTCTTTTGGGGAACGGTTTTCCGGATCTCTCGGTATATTTCCTGGGAAGGTCCGACAACCCCCCCCGGTGATTCTACTCTGAGAACGATGGCTTTGATGGTCTCGTCTTCCCGGAACCGTTTAATCAGTCGTATCGTCTCCCGGGAATCGATGATAATCCCTTTGATCTCAACAACACCGACTTTTCCGCCGCCGGATTCGGTGACGAAATCGGAAAACTGGGTCTGCTGCAGTCCTTTGACCAAAAGATAGGACACGATGATGACGGACACCGACAGCAAAGCGAATAGTGTCAATAAAAAAAACAGGTAGGGGTGTCTTCTGGTAAACATGATCAAAAACCGCCTTTGATGTTTGTTTTGGGTATTGTATTTTGCGTTTTGGGTTTAGTGTTGAAAATAAAAACTCCCGCAAAGCGAACCGCGGGAGTCCTGATTTCAAAAGCGGCGCAGCCGCATTTCATAAAATTTGCACAGTAAATTTTATTCGTCGTTCAGCTTTTCCTGGAGGTTTTCACGTAGGATTTCACCAAAAGAGGAGGTGGCCGGACCTATGTTGTTGACATACTCCGTCAACAGTTCCTGCTCGTCCTCGATCTCCATACGTTTAATGGACAGGCCGATTCTTCTTTCATCACTGTTGATGTTCATCACCCTGGCGGTAATCACATCGCTGACATTGAACATCCCCACCGGTGTTTTGATCTTCTCCTTGCTGATTTCCGACACATGCACCAAACCTTCTATGCCTTCTTCGAGTTCGATGAAAATGCCGAAATCGGTTATGTTGGTGACGGTTCCGGTGATCTCTTTTCCGACCTCGTACCGTTCACTGACCGTCTCCCATGGATCGGCTTGCAGCTGTTTGATCCCCAGGGAGAAACGCTCATTATCCTTGTCGATCTCAAGCACGATTGCCTGTATGACATCACTCTTTTTAAAAAGTTCTGAAGGATGCTTGATGCGTTTGGTCCAGGAAATATCGGATATGTGTACGAGGCCGTCAATGCCCTCGTCTATACCGACGAAAAGCCCGAAATCAGTGATATTTTTAATCTTGCCTTCTATGGTGGTACCCACCGGATATTTTTCACTGATCACATCCCACGGGTTCGGAGCAACCTGCTTCATGCCCAGAGATATCCTGCGGTTCTCAGGTTTGATATCCAGTACGATGGCATCGACATCCTCCCCTGCGGAAACGAGTTTTGAAGGATGCCGGACTTTACGTGTCCAGGACATTTCGGAAACGTGGATAAGTCCCTCTATACCCTCTTCGAGTTCGATGAATGCGCCGTAATCGGTTAGGCTGACCACCCGGCCGGTAACACGAGCACCCACCGGATAGTGATCCGTGGCCGTAAGCCAGGGATCTTCGGAAAGCTGCTTCATGCCCAGAGACACACGCTCCTTCTCGAGATCCAGATTGAGGATCTTAACCTTGATTTCATCCCCCATGGAAAACAGCTCCGAAGGATGTTTGACCCGTCCCCAACTGATGTCCGTAATATGAAGCAGTCCGTCTACGCCACCCAAATCGACGAAAACACCATACTCGGTTATATTCTTGACAACACCGTCCACCACGCTGCCTTCCTGAATCGATTCAAGAGTGGCCGTCCGTTTCTCTTCCCGCTCCTGCTCCAGGATGACTCTTCGGGACAGTACGATATTGCTTCTTTTGCGATTATACTTCAATATCTTGAATTCAAAGGACTTCCCAACCATATCATCGAGATTGCGTATCGGGCGAAGATCCGCTTGCGACCCCGGCAGGAATGCCTGAACACCGATATCGACAGAGAACCCCCCCTTCACGCGGTTCATGATGACACCTTCAACCGTTTCATCGGCTTCGTGCGATTTTTTGATGGCCTCCCACACTTTGACCTTGGCGGCTTTTTCCTTGGAAAGCATGACAACTTCATTCTCGTCGTCCCACCACTCCACCATCACTTCAACCGGATCGTCCACCTGAGCGTTGATTTCCCCATTTTCATCCCGGAACTCACGAAGGTTGATCTGCCCTTCCGACTTGTATCCGATATCAACGAGAACATGATCTTTGTCGACAGATATGATTTTGCCGATGACCACCTCCCCTTCGGCAAATCGCTTAAAGCTCTCTTCATAAATGTCCATCATGTCTTCCATGCTCTGGCCGGCATCCAGACTCTCGTCCGATGCTTCCATATCCGATTCCACATCCTGCTCTTTTTGAGATGTCTCGGCAGGTTCTTCATTCATGACTTTTTTGGTAGAGTCATTTTCCACAAATTCTTCCATTAATAAAAATACCCCCTTAGCCAATTTTGACCACATTTTTTATGTACAGTACAACCTGCAACAGATAACAGGCCCATACAGATAATTCAAGACATATTTTGATTCAAATACTCAATTAAGGCAAAATATTTTTCAACATAGCCGCCACCACCTGCTCCACCGACAAATTCGTGGCATCGATGACGATGGCATCTCCTGCCGCACGCAGCGGTGCTACTGCCCTTGTGCTGTCATCCGCATCCCTGCGCCTGATGTCGGCTTCCACGTCCTGAACGTCCTGCGCGCTATGCCCTTTGAACTCGTCGAAACGTCTTTTTGCCCTGATGGACACCGAGGCATCCAGGTAAAACTTGACATCGGCTCCCGGAAACACGACCGTACCCATATCTCGCCCTTCAAATACAGCCTTTTTCGCATGCCCCAGATTGTGCTGGATTTTGAGCAGGAATTCCCGCACAACGGGTCTGGCGGATACCGTCGATGCCGCCATGGTAACCTGCGGTGTCCTGATCTTTTCCGTAATATCATGATTGCCCAACATGAGCCTGGTATCGCCGTCCTGAATCGTAAACCCGATATCCAGGTCTGTTACCATACTTTTCAGCCCATCATCGTCGGCAAGGTCGATGCCGGCGCCCAACGCAGCCAGGGCAATGCCTCTGTACAACGCCCCCGTGTCCACATACCGGTATCCCAGGCGTTGGGCGAGAATTCTGCTGACCGTTGTTTTTCCGGCGCCGGCCGGACCGTCAATCGTTATAAGCAAATGAGTACCTGATATTCATGTGAACAGCCCCATATAAGAGCTCGTGATCTTGGCATCGGTAACCGGCAACTATGGTCTCAAGACTTCTCCAAGCGCCTCGACAAACCGTTCATTTTCCTCCGGCAGTCCTGCGCTGACCCTGATGTACTGCGGGTACCCATATGACCGCATAGACCGGACAATGACCCCCTTGCGCAACAAAACCGCATAAACTTCATCAGCATCCGTTTCCACATCTACGAGCAGAAAATTGGCCTGGGTCGGAAAATGTCTGATCTGCATATCTGCCAAGCTTCTGTCAATAAAATCGAGACCTGCATGCACCACCTCAAGGGTTTTTTCCAGAAATCCGTTGTCTTCAAGGGCAGCAGCGGCAGCGGCCTGAGACAGCGAATTTACATTAAAAGGTTGTCTCACCCTGTGCAGCAGCGCGGCGATCGCTTCGGGCATGAGGCCATAACCCACCCGCAGGCCGGCCAACCCGTAAGCTTTTGAAAAGGTTCTCAGCACCACCACTGCCCGGTCATTTTGGATATAACGGATACTTTTCATGCAGGCCGGATCCCGCACGAATTCGATATAGGCCTCGTCTACGATAACAACCACCTCGGCGGGAACACTGT
>JAFDAT010000323.1 GCA_019313725.1 Deltaproteobacteria bacterium | reverse complement strand
AATCCAATGGATGTCCCCAAATAATTGATCGGAATCCGCTTTTGAAGACAGCCCAAATCCCATCTCGGCCTATACAACATGTAGCAATTCTTTTTTCTTGACTAACAAGTACACTTTTGCCATATACGTCTATCCAGAAAGCAATTTCGGATCATTTCGCTTGCAAGTGAATATTGAGCATTTCGGGGAAAAGAGGGCGTTTTAAACGGGCTTGCCAAATTACTATTCAGGATAAAATAGCGCAAGGAGCAACTCCATGACTTTATTTGCAAAAGATGTTATGGTAAAAAATTTTGAGTCAATTCACATGAATGCACCCGTTGAAGACGCAGTTCAGTTGATATTAAACAGCAAGCTACGAAAAACAGGGCACAAAACCAGAAGCCTCATGGTGGTTGATGATTTGAGAAGGTTAAGCGGAGTCATTACAATGTTTGGCATACTTTATCATTTCCGCCCAGATTTTTTAAATTGTTGGATTAATTGCGAAGACCTGCAATGGGAGGGACAGCTAAAGATCCTTCTCGAAAAATTAAAGAAGAAAAAGGTACATCAGATTATGAGTCCTAATGTGGTCGGGGTGTCGTTAAACGATCACCTGATGGTTATTTTAGATCGCATGATAAAAAACAAATACCACCGACTTCCAGTGCTGGAAAATGGCAAACTGATAGGTGTCGTTTATATATCAGATATTTATTATTTTCTCTTTTCAGGGAAACCGGTATAATTCATCCCCTCCATCGTACTGTATTGCTGGAGGGTATACCCAATATACGGTGGTTCGTGCCCATCAATCATAGCTGAACACCTTGTAGACCGTTGGCGAGCCCATCAACGCATCCACCTTTCCCTCCATTTCCGCCCTTCTCTCGTTGGCAAACCAGTTATTCCAGGCCTCCCGGGTTTTCCAGGTGCTGATTACCAGATATTCATTAGGATCATTCACATTGCGCAATGTCTCGCCCGAGATATACCCCGGCTGGCGGTTTGCCAAAGACCGCAACTCAATCATCAGCTCGGAAAGCTTCGGCATCAGGGCTTGGTCCATTCTTTTGAACTGTTTCGCCATTTTTCGTGTCATTAGCACACGTACGATCATTTTTTTTGCCTCCTTTCTCAAATTGGTTCATACGACATAGCTTTTCAATGTCAACAATATCCCGGCGGCTACCGCCGAGCCGATGACCCCCGCTACATTCGGCCCCATGGCGTGCATGAGGAGCATATTTTCGGGGTCGGCATCCATCCCAACCTTCTGGCTGACGCGAGCGGCCATGGGTACGGCTGACACACCTGCCGATCCGATCAACGGGTTGATCTCAGTTTTAAAAAAGAAATTCATGAATTTGGCCATCAGAACCCCTGAGGCCGTTCCGATGCAGAATGCAATGGCGCCGAGAAATAAAATGCCAATGGTCGAGACATTCAGGAATTGCGCTGCCGAAAGCTGAGCCCCGACGCCCACACCCAGCAGAATCGTCACGATGTTGATGAAAGCCCCCTGTGTGGTTTTGGAGAGTCTGTCAACGACGCCACATTCCCGCATCAGATTGCCGAACATGAAAAACCCTATTAATGGCGCGGCGGTTGGCAGCAGAAGGATGCACAAGCCGAGGACGGTCAGGGGGAAAATTATCTTTTCGAGTTTCCCCACATGGCGGGTCTGAGTCATCCTGATTTTCCTTTCCCTGGAGGTCGTCAGCGCCCGCATGATTGGCGGCTGAATGATGGGGACCAGCGCCATGTATGAATAGGCCGCTATGGCGATGGAACCTAGAAGATGGGGCGAGAGCTGACTGGAGAGATAAATGGCCGTCGGCCCGTCCGCACCGCCGATAATACCGATGGATGCCGCGTCCAACAGATTGAAGTCGATGCCGGGGATAAATTCGGAAAGGAGCAATGCG
This sequence comes from Deltaproteobacteria bacterium, assembly GCA_019313725.1. Taxonomy (GTDB): domain Bacteria; phylum Desulfobacterota; class Desulfobacteria; order Desulfobacterales; family B30-G6; genus JAJDNW01. The sequence continues at coordinate 2,623 of JAFDAT010000323.1, read as the reverse complement.
CCGATGAGTGTCGAAAAAATACCGAATTGCGCGGCAGCTCCTAGAATGGCCGTTTTCGGGTTAGCAATCATGGGGCCAAAATCCGTCAGAGCCCCGACGCCCATGAAGACCAAAAGCGGGAATACCCCCGTCTTGATTCCGACGACGTAGATATAATAAAGGATTCCGCCCGGTTCGGATAGACCGGCCATGGGGACGTTGGTCAGGATCGCGCCGATACCCATTGGAACCAGAATGAGCGGTTCAAATCCCTTAGCGATGGCCAGATATAACATGAAAATTCCCACGCAAATCATGAATAGCTTGCCGACTCCGTCAGTCCAGTTCTCGGTAGGGGGAAAAAAGAATTTAAACAGGCCGGTGGTTTTGGCAAAATCCAAGATCATTCTGCTAATGTCTGGCAGGGTTTCATAACCCGGTCTCGGGCCGGGAGCTGTTGCTCCTCCTGCAGCGTATGCCTCGGCGGCAATACACCCGGCGATGATGACCATTATTGCAACGATCACATAACGTTTGCCCACGTCGCTTTCCTTTATTGAATAGTGGCAATCACTTGCCCGGTCTTAACGGTAGTACCTTTTTTCACGTTCATGGTGGCGATAACGCCACCTGCCGGGGCGGTTACTGGAGTCTCCATTTTCATGGCTTCCAGGATGAGGAGGGTTTCTCCCTTTATCACACTGTCTCCTTCGGAAACTAAAATTTCATACACATTGCCAGGCAATTTGGCCAGGACTTCAACGGCAGGTTTTGGTTTAGCCTCCCCCTGTGACGCAGATACCGGCTTGATGGCTGCCACTTCACCGCCTTCTTCTTCCACCAGGACTTCGTAGCTGTTGCCGTCTACCGTTACCTTGTAAAGGCAGGGGCTCGATACCGGGTTCAGGATCGCCTGCTTCGCTGCCGGTTGGCTGGCAGATTCTGTTTCTTTTTCAATTTTGCGGACGTTGACAGACATTTTGCCCTTTAAAAAATCGAGCCCCTTATTGCCTCCCGGCGTGGCGAGTGCCCCCACGATGAAAATATTTTCGTCCGTGACCGGCAGCCCCTCTTTTTCAAGAAGGGCTTTGGCCTTGGGAATGCCAGGTTCAAGGGTATCAAGAGGGTCACCTGTAAAAACGGGCATTCCCATCTGTTTCTCCGCAATGCTGACGATTTCCGGGTCCGGGGGCACGGGCGTTCGGCCGGTATAACCGAGCACCATCTTGCCATATCCTTCCGTAATCTTTTTCCAAGGCCCCTGGGTAACATTGGCATAGGCTTGTTGGAAATAGAACTGCGACACCGGTGTGACCGACGTGCCGAAACCGCCCCGGGCAATGCATTCGGACATTGCATGTATGACCTGAGGAAACAGGTGCAGCGTCCCGGTGTCCCGCATCATCATGGTATTGGCCGTCAGGGCACCTCCAGGCATGGGAGAAAGAATAACCTCGGAGGAGACTTTCATGGCTTCCGGCGGGAAAAAATAATCTTTCAGGCACTCTTCCAGCACCCGGTTTGCTTCCAGGATCTTGTTCACATCAATATCAATCGTGTAATCAGTTCCCTTGAGCGAATGCCACACGGACAGCAGGTCCGGCTGGCAAGTACCCCCGGACAGAGGGCTGCGCGCCAGGCATACACCGTCGCAGCCTGCTTCAATGGCCGCCTTATACTGGGTGACTCCGACACCAGCTGTCTCGTGAGTATGTGCCCAGATTATGACATCGTTTCCCAAAAGATCCCGGGCGGCTTTTATTGTTTCATACACTTTTTTCGGATTGGAGGTTCCCGAGGCGTCCTTGAAACAGATCGAATCAAAGGGAACGCCGGAATCCAGAAACTCCCGGAGTGTTTTAAGATAGAATTCGGCGTCATGAGCGCCGCTGCACCCCGGAGGAAGCTCCATCATGGTAATTGCCACCTGGTGGTGAAGTCCAGCATTGTTGATGCACTGCCCGGAATATATCAGGTTTCGCACGTCGTTCAGCGCATCGAAGTTTCGAATGTGGGAGACGCCGTGTTTCTTGAACATACGTGCGTGAAGATCGATCATATCTCTGGGCTGCGCAGAGAGCGCGACCACATTAATCCCCCGTGCCAAGGTCTGGAGACTGGCGGAAGACCCAGCGGCTTCCCGAAACCGATCCATCATGTCAAAGGCAGATTCGCCGCAATACATGAAAAGACTTTGGAATCGAGCGCCACCACCCGACTCCATATGGTTGATCCCTGCGTGTATCCCGGCCTCGACGGCCGGGATAAAATCGTCGGTCAGAGCCCTGGCACCGAAAACCGACTGGAAACCGTCACGGAACGAAGTATCCATGAACCTAATATTTTTTGTCATTTTATCATCCTGTAATTAAATTATCGGGTTTAGTGGTCAAAAAATCTGAAATACGGGTTATTTCCAAAATGCTCGGCTTTGTCCAGGGTCCCTTGGCAAGTCTTTCGAGAAGGGAAAAGCTTTAACCACAAGAACACATGATGAAATCGTAAAAAGTTTCTTGCAAGCCAATATTGAAGTCTAAACCATGAGCCGGGTATAGAAATCGAGTAAAAGAGGGCCTTTTGATACAGGCCTTTATGAACTCATACGAACGGATGAATGGCCCAATTAGGTGCGATTTTGATAGCG
>JAFDAT010000031.1 GCA_019313725.1 Deltaproteobacteria bacterium | reverse complement strand
CTCGGTGGTCGCCGTATCATTAAAAACAAAACCACGGCCTATGCCAAGGAAAGGGTGCAGTACAGCACGCCCATCGGCGGGTTTCAGGCCATTCAGCACTACATGGCCGATATGCGTGTGGCTTATGACACCAGCATATACTATCTGCACAAGGTGGTCTGGATGCTGGACCAAGGTATGGAGGCCACCAAGGAAGTGTCGGCGCTCAAGGCACAGGTGAACGAGCAGTACAAGTTTATTACCGAACGTGCCGTTCAGATTCACGGCGGTATCGGCACCACACGTGAATTCAATATCGGCCTGTTTTACCGGAGGGCCAAAGCATTTGAGTACATTCTGGGCGATACGGCCTATCACCATGATAAACTGGCGGATGCATTGGGGATGTAGTAGGCATCTAAAAGGTAAAGTGGTAAGTGATCTAAAGTAAATGAATCACTCGCGAAGCGCAGGTGCTTGGGCCGCGTGACGTTCTACCGTTTATAAAAATTAGAAGTTCCTTAAAATTTTTTTCTGTACTCAGCAGGTGAAAGTCCCGAGTATTTTTTAAACAATACTTTTCAATCATATATAGCGACAGATCATAAATGGAATTTCCTCCGGAACAGATTACGTTACCGTCCTCGGTAATCAGCCGTTCAGGCATCAGTTGAATTTGCGGGTACATTTGTCTCAATGGCAATCACTGTTATTTTTTTCATATTTTTAGATCGTTTTCTCATTTTGCTTCATATTGGCGAGATTGGATCGAATTGTGTCTTTTATGCCACTAGAGGCCATCTCCAAATACCGCCTGCATATCCTCATCCGTGAAGCAGCGTTCCGAGTCGTCCGGATGCATGGCGTCTTTTTCCATCCTGCGGCGGTCATAAGCCGGATCCAGGACCTCATTGTAGTATTCATGCTGGATCATGAGGTTCATGATCTCGCTGGTGCCGGTCCAGATCATACCGAGCCGGATATCCCGCAAGGCCCTTTCAATCGGGTAGACATCTGTATACCCGATCCCCCCCATGACCTGCATGGCATTGTTGACGATATCCCATGCCGCTTCGGTGGCGAAACGCTTGGCCTCGCTGACGATACGGCGGACATTGGCGTAATTTTCATCCACGGCCCTGGCCGCCATGTAGCTGATGCTGCGGGCGGCATCGAGCTGGGTGACGGCATCGGCGATCTTGAAACTGACGCCCTGGTATTTGCGGATCTGCTTGCCGAAGGTCCTTCTTTTGTCTGTATAGCGGACGGCCAGATCCAGGGCTCCCCAGACGCCCAGGCATGCGCTGGCGGATGTCAGGCGCTCAGGAATCATCATCTGGTGGAAACAGAGAGCGCCCCCGTGCAGTTCCCCCACCAGGTTTTCCCTGGGCACCTTCACATCTCTGAACACCAGCCGCCCGGTGCCGCCTCCCCGGCATCCCATAAGACCGTAAAGGTATTCCGTTTCAACACCGGGCCCCTTTTCCACGATAAAAAGGCTGATGCGGCTGTATTTGTGAGCAGCGGGGTCGAAATTTGTTTTGCAGTAAACCAGGAAAAAATCGGCCCCTTCGGCGCCCACGACAAATCTTTTCATGCCGTTCAATATGAAATGGTCCCCTTCGAGTTCCGCCCGGGTCATGGCGCCGAAAAAATCCGACCCGCCCCTGGGCTCGGTGAGCGCTTCTGCCGCCACCAGTTTTCCTTCGATATAGGGCTTCAGGTATTTCTGCTTCTGCTCCTCGGTGCCGAACATGTTCAGGGCTTCACCCACGATGGAAGGCATGACAAATGCGCACCCCAGGGCCATGCCCAGACAACCGATCTCTTCGTTGGCCGTTACATCGGCCACCCAGCTCATTTCGCGTCCCCCATATTTTTTGGGGAACCGGATGCCCCTCAAGCCTCTGGCTGCCAGTTTTTTCACGAATTCTCTGGGGTAGGTAATGTCGTCATTGTCCATTTTTCGCAAAAAATCGCTGGTGATTTCTTCACGGACGAATTGGCGCACTTCTTTTTTCAGGTCCTGCTCTTCCGGGGTGAGTAGAAAATCGTACATGCTGCCTCCTTTTTCATTCAACATATGGAAATGGTAGGGTATTTTCTTTTTACAACGAGAATAGCATATCGAGACCAATTTTGCTATCAGGTTGCGGATAAAAAGTAGGCGGAAAATGAGAATTATTTTTCAGTCAAATGGGTGAAACCCCTTACGGGCACGGTAATCCTGCCGGCCTCTTTTCCCCCTTTTACAGCATCTAATGGCTCGCTTAATTAAATCATCATTTTATAAATTTTCATGTGATCTGTTTGGATGGCCAATAGGACACTCATAGGTTGCTTCTGTTTCATGCTTCGTTGTGCGCGCAGAGGCATGAAAATTTATGCCAACTGGTATATTGACATCGCAGGCATTTTAACGCATAATCCTGCCTTTATAAGGAAAAGTGAACCGCCGGTTTGTAATCACCTGAACTTAAACGCTATCAAAAGGAGATTGACATGAAAAGAGGAGCCTTTTTCATCGTATCATTGGCCATGGTCGCACTGTTGCTTTCGCCTTCCGCATGGGCTGCAAACGAGATCAGACTCGGTTTCAATATTCCGCTTACGGGCGACAATCCGGACGTGGGCGGGTCTTCAAGAAATGCTGCGGAAATGTATCTGAAAGAAAATCCAACCGTCAACGTCGGTGGAAAATCCTATAAACTGAAATTCATCTACGAGGACAATGAATACAAACCTGAATCCGCGGTCAAGATCAATACCAAGCTCATTACGGAAGAAGAGGTTCTGGGCATCATCGGTCCCCAGTCCTCCAGCCAGGCAGTTCCTGCCGGCGAGGTCGCCAACAACATGGCCACGCCCATGATCAGCCCCTGGTCCACCAATCCGAATACGACTCTGGATCGTCCCTATGTCTTCCGCGGATGTTTTCTGGATCCTTTCCAGGGACCGGTGGCCGCCAATTTCGCCACGGATGAGCTTGGGGCTAAAAAAGCAGCTGTCATTTACGACATCGCCGCCGATTATCCCAAAGGCCTGGCCGAGAATTTCAAGGAAGCCTTTGAGAAGTTGCACGGTGCCGGTTCGGTGGTGGCTTTTGAATCCTTCACCACCGGTGACAAGGATTTTTCCGCCCAGATGACCAACATTGTTAGGACCAAAGCCGATGTCCTGTTTATTCCCCAGTACTATTCCGAGGTGCCCCTCATCATCCGTTCCGCCAAGGAAATGGGATGGACGCGAGATATCCTGGGCGCCGATGCCTGGGGCGGCGGCGACTTGATGGGACTTTGCGGAGATGACTGCAAAGGGTATTATTTCTCGACGCACTATGCCGCGGCCGGCGCCAAAGGCGCCACCAAGGCGTTCATCGATGCTTATACCGCAAAATACGGCAAGACGCCTGACGACGTTGCCGCTCTGACCTGGGATACCATCGGGTTGATGGTGCAGGCCGTTAAGGACACCGGCGGACTGTCCGGGAAGATCAAGGCCGATCGCACAAAGGTCAAGGACGCCCTGGCGGCTGTCAAGGATTTCCCCGGAATCACCGGCAGCATGACCTTCACCCCGGACGGCGATCCCAAGAAATGCGCCGTGATCGTTCAAATTAATGATGCGGGCCAATTCGCCTTTCATAAATCGGTATGCCCCAAATAAAATCCCTTCGTGATTTTATTTGTAATATTATTAATCCATTCGCCCACTGTGTGTACGCACGGTGGGCGAATCTATTGATTCTGGAGAACACCGCATGACCTTTAACTTTCTCATGCAGAACTTCATCAATGCCCTTCAATGGGGGAGTTTCTATGCCCTGATTGCCCTGGGTTACTCCATGGTCTACAGCATTCTCATGCTGTTCAACTTTGCCCATGGAGATATTTTCATGGTGGGCGCCTACATCGGCCTGGGCGTTGCTACCGCCCTGCTTGCCCTGGTCGGCACCAGCGGTGCGGCCCTGTTGCCGGGGTGGCTGATTCTGGTTCTGACGATTCTGATATCCATGTTTTTAACCGCTTTTGTCGGCATTATCGTGGAACGGGTAGCGTATCGACCGTTGCGGGATGCCCCGCGGGCTTCCGCGGCCATCACCGGCCTTATGATCGGCATTATTCTGGAAACCTCGAATATTCTTTTCCTGGGCGGGTCGCGGCTGAAATTCCCCCAGCTCATCGAGTCCGTCACGTACAACATCGGCGGTGTTTACGTGACCAACAAAAAAATCATGATCGTGTTGGTTTCCCTTGGATTGATGCTGGCGCTGCACCAGTTCGTGAGACGCACAAAGTACGGTATGGCCATGCGCGCCATGGCTTATGATTACCTGGTTATTCCCTTGATGGGTGTGTCCATGAATCGCATTGCCGCCATGACATTTGCTATCGGTTCCGCGCTGGCCGCCGCTGCGGGCATCCTTTTTGGCCTGGCATACCCGGTTCTGGATCCTTACATGGGTGTCAGTTTCGGCTGGAAAGCTTTTGTGGCGGCGATTCTGGGGGGGCGCGGTTCCATTATGGGGGCTTGTATTGCCGGATTCATGCTGGGATTTATCGAGATTATGACTGTGCCGGCGATCCAGATCCTGAACCGGTTGTTCGCGCTGAACATCGGTTCGAATCTGCGCGACCTGATCGCCTATTCAATTGTACTACTGATTCTCATATTCAGACCGCACGGGCTATTCGGTGAGGCTTACAGTGCAAAACTGCGCCTGTAAAATAAATTCCACCCGCGCTTTCAGCGCGGGTGGAATTTATTTTTGGAAAGGCATTTAGCAAATTGCTGTGGAGTTAAAAAACTGCGTTCAATGAATTAGCGCAACGATTCTATTGCATTAGAAAAAAAGCGGTAAAGCGATTTAGATAACCCCATAGGGGTAACTTGAGGAAAGAATTTATGGCTGAAACAACTGAACTGCAACAACCGAAAGGCGTCCGGGGTCTTATCCATCGGTTCTACGGTGGCGCTCCGCTGCTGGGAATCCTTTTGGGGTTTCTGGCCTGCACCTTTTGGGAAAACATTATCGGCGAGGCACTGGCGTCCGTTCTGTTGCTGCCCAAAATGCCCATCCTGTTTGGTCTGGTGACCATGTCCAAGGTATTTGCCGGATTGTTCAACCTGGCCATCAAGGGGTCGCCTTTTGAATTATTTACCCTGATACACGTGCCCATGGCCCTGATCTACTTCGGGGTTGTTTACGCCGTCCCCTTGGCCATCGTGGTCCGGCTGACAGTCAGGCCGGCCAATGCCGTCGCCCGGTCCTTGCAGCAGCTGCCGTTGATTGTGACGGCGCTGGTACATCTGGGGTTTCTGTATGCGATCTTCCATGTCTGGGTGGAACTGAGCGACTATCGGTTGATTACGCTGAAATTGACCCTTATTGCGGTGCTGCTCACCCTCAGCCTGAATATCATCAACGGGTACATGGGCGAATTCTCCTGTTCCCACCCGGGTTTCATGGCGGTGGGGGCGTATATGTCCTCTTTCTTTACAGTAGGCCTGTTTGTCAACGACAAGGTACTGGGGGAGGCATTGCTGGGCATTCCGCTGGCGTTTTTAAGCTTTCCGCTGGCCCTGATCTTTGGCGGATTGTGTGCATCCTTGTCTGCATTGATCGTCGCCATTCCTTCTTTCAGGACCCGGGGTGACTATCTGGCCATCATCAGCCTGGCATTTCTGTTCATTGTCAAGAGCTTTTTCGAGAACATGCAGTCGCTGGGCGGTGCCAGAGGCATCATGGGGCAGCCTGATTGGGCGAGCCTTCCGGTCATTTTTATTGTGGTGGTAATCGGTGTCTGGGCCATCAACAATTTTGTGAACTCTACCCTCGGCAAGGCATTGAATGCCGTCCGGGATGATGAAATGGCCGCCGACGCCATGACCGTGGATACTCGCAAAACCAAAATGGTCGCCTTTCTTTTCGGTGCTTTCTGGGCCGGCATGGCCGGGGGTTTGCTGGCACATGTACTGCGGTTTATCAATCCGGCCATGTTCGGCATTCAGAAACTGGCGGAAGTCCTGGCCATGGTTTACTTCGGGGGTCTCAATTCGGTTTACGGCTCCATCGTGGGTGCCGTTTCCATCAGTCTTCTGGGCGAGGTGTTGCGACCGCTTGAAATTCTGAAATGGATTTTCATCCCCTTGCTGCTCATTCTGGTGATGATATACAGACCCACCGGCCTGGTGGCGTTCAAGGAATTCAATGTGCGCAAATCCTTCGGCCCAAAGGAGGTGGACTAAGATGCCGCTGCTCGAAGTCATTGGTATGAGTCATTATTTCGGCGGCCTTCGGGCCGTATCCAACTACAACCTGTCCTTGGAGTCCGGTCAGATTGCAGGGTTGATCGGTCCTAATGGTGCCGGAAAAACAACCATCTTCAACCTGATAACGGGTATTTACCAACCGGCTGAAGGCGAGGTGCGTTTAAACGGCACCAATGTCGTGGGGAAGCGGACCAACCAGATCGCCGCACTGGGCATCGGGCGTACGTTCCAGGAGATGCGTCTCTGGCGGCATATGACCGTACTGGAGCATGTCAAGATGGCGCGTTATTCCAAGCTTTCATACGGTCTTTTCGGTGCCTTTCTGGACAGCCCCCAAAGGCGCAAGGAAGAAAAAAAGTCCACGGAGCTGGCCATGGAATACATGGAACTGTTCGGTGTCGATCAGTATGCCGATCAGCTGGTGGTCAACCTGCCCTATGGGGCCCAGCGGCGGGTGGAAATGGCACGGGCGCTGGCCATGGAGCCCAAGGTGCTTTTGCTCGATGAACCGACGGTGGGTATGACACCTGAAGAAATGGTGGACATGATCATGGTGGTACGCAAAGCCCATGAACGCTTCAATTTGGCCATTTTCCTGATCGAACATCGTCTTCGCGTGGTCAGTGAATTGTGCCAAAACGTACAGACACTGGTGTTCGGGGAAGTGCTGGTGGAAGGAACACCCAATGAGGTCCAAAATCACCCCAAGGTCATTGAAGCATATATCGGTGACCAGGAGATAGATTTCTAATGCTGCTATCTGTAAAAAACCTCCAGGTTGCCTATGGCAGAATCAAGGCGCTGCATGGCATCGACTTCAACATAGCGGAAGGCGAGATTGTAACTATTATCGGGGCCAATGGCGCCGGGAAAAGCTCCACCTTGCGGGCAGTTTCACGACTGGTGCCTTCCGGTAAAGAAACGGAAATGACTTTTGCCGGAAAGGATCTGTTGAAATACCCCCCTGAAAAGGTGGTCAGTGAACTGGGCATTTCCCATGTGCCCGAAGGCCGGCGATTGTTCGGTAACCTGACCGTATTGGAAAACCTGAAACTGGCCGCATTCGCGCGCAAGGACAAAGACGGTGTCGAAAAGGATATCGAACGGGTCTTTGGCATCTTTTCCCGTTTGGATGAGCGCAAGACACAGAAAGCGGGCACCATGTCCGGCGGCGAACAGCAGATGCTGGCGGTGGGACGCGCCTTCATATCGGCACGCCGTCTGATGCTTCTGGATGAACCCTCCATGGGGCTGTCCCCGCTGTTGATGAAGCGTGTTTTTATTTCCTTGAAAGAAATCAACCAATCCGAAGGAACTACCATCCTGCTGGTGGAGCAGAATGCCCGCCTGGCGTTGAAATTTGCTCAACGCGGCTATGTGCTGGAAAACGGCAACATGGTGCTGCACGGGGACTCCGCGGATCTCCTGGACAATGAGGATGTCAAGAAGGCTTACCTTGGCGGCTGATCATGTATGAACTGAAGCAGTTATTTTCCCACATCGGCTCCAGGAATGAATACATCAAAATAGCGGTATTGCTGATGTTCGTGATGTTTATTCTGTCTGCGGTACTGGGACGGAAGGCCACCGTGATCATCGGGGTTATCGCCTTGATATTTACCTGTCTGGGGGCTGCCTTCTGGTTGAGAGGAATTTTATCCGAAAGTAGAAAAAATAAGAAACCGCATTGACCCTATCGTTGCAAAAGCCGGAGGGCTTCAGAGTCAAGGCGTCTGAGGGTGAAGTCGTAGTTTTTTACTTCAAACCCTCAGCAACACAGGATCTGAAGTTCTCCGGCTTTCCCGCACAATCATAAACTTCGAGGATCTTCACACACACCGAATATACGATTGGTGGTCAATGCGTAGTCCGGACAGAACAGCTCAATCCATCACGGGAACGGAGGACTTTGGTCTATGAACTTTCTCTTTGGAGAAAAGGAAGAGCGCTTAAGAAGTGAAATCCGGGAATTCGTCAAGGAAAACATGCCGCCCGACTATATCGGCAACATGTTTGTGGAAGAGGAAAGTGACGAAGGCTGGGATTTTGCCATGTCCATGGCCAGGAAAATGGCCCAAAAAAAATGGCTGGTGATGTCCTGGCCGGAAGAGTACGGTGGCATGGGGGCGTCCACCTGGGAGCGTGTGGTGCTTGCAGAAGAGGCTGCCTATTGGGGCATCCCCGGCCTGTCCATGGGTATCAGCGGCACTGCCTGGGTCGGGCCGACGCTGATGATTTCGGGAACCAAGGATCAGCAGGACAGGTTCCTGCCGCCCATCGCCGCCGGTGAACCCGACGGTGTGTGGTGTACGGGCTACAGCGAACCCGATGCCGGATCCGATCTGGCCAGCCTGCAGACGAGGGCCGTCCGGGATGGGAATGAATACATCATCAACGGCCAGAAAGTCTGGACGAGCTGTGCCCACCTTGCCAGGTGGATGTGGCTGATCTGCCGGACCAACTCCGATGCGAAGAAAAAACACCAGGGACTCAGCATATTCATGGTGGACATGCGCAGCGAGGGGTTGACGGTCAACCCGCTCAGAAACCTGGTAGGGGGGCACGTGTTCAATGAGGTTTTTTTCAAGGACGTCCGGGTGCCGGCCGAGAACCTGGTGGGCCGGGAAAACGAGGGTTGGCATCAGCTCATGACCGCCCTGGGTTTTGAACGCGGCATCGCCATTTCATTCACCGCTTCGGTCAGAAGAAAATTCGATGCACTGGTTGAGTACGTCAAGGACGCCGGCCTGATGAGCCGGCCCCGGGTCAGGGCCCAACTCGCCGACCTGGCCGTCGACATCGAAACCGCAAGATTGCTGGCCTATGAACCGGTCTGCCTGGCGGAAGAGGGTATCATGAACGTGCACGCCGCCTCCCGCGACAAAGCCAATATCGATCATCTGCACGAAAAGCTGGCCCGGGTGGGAACGGAAATTCTGGGCGCCTACTCACAGCTGGACTATCTGCACAAGGATTCCAAATGGACCAAACTGGGCGGCACCTTCGAACATCTTTACTATTATAATGTCGGCATGGCCATCGCTGCCGGCACCACCTATGTCCAAAAGAATATCGTCGGCCAGTTCGGGCTGCAGCTGCCACGCTCATATTAAGGTTAAGGGAGGGTTTCAGGGTGGACTACACTTTTACCAAAGATCAGGAGATGATCAGGAAATCAGCCAGAGAGTTTTTTATAAAGGAGTGCCCCAAAGACCGTGTCAGGGAGTTGAAGGATGACCCGCAGGCCTACGACCCGCTTATGTGGAAGAAGATGGTGGATCTTGGGTTCCTGGGATTGATCATACCCGAAATGTACGGCGGTATGCAGGGCGATTTAATAGAGCTGATGATATTCACGGAGGAGTTGGGGCGCAATCTGGTACCCTGTCCTTTTTTTGGGACGGTTGTTGAGTGCACCGTGCCGCTGCTTAAATTCGGAACGGACCCACAGAAACAGAAATATCTGACAGGCATTGCTGAAAAAGGAGCGATCTGGTCTCTGGCCCAGGCCGAACAGGTAGCCGATTTTGAAGCTGAGGACATCAACCTGACAGCCGAGGCGGACAATGGGAATTTTGTCCTGAACGGCACCAAACTGTTCGTGCCCTATGCCGCCGAAGCGGATTTTTTTATCGTGGCGGCACGCACAAATAAGATAGGGGATCCCCGGGAGGGGGTTACCCTTTTTATCGTGGAAGCCGGGGCTGAAGGCATCGGTATCGAGGCCATGCCGACCACTGCCAGGGACTGCCGTGGTGAAGTCAGGTTCGATGGAGTCAGGGTGACCGGCGACAATGTCCTGGGAGAACAGGATCAGGGCTGGACCATTCTGGATACGGTCCTGCAGCATGCCGCCGTTTTCAAAGCGGTAGAAATGTCGGGAGGTGCCCAGGCGGTTTTTGATCTGACCGTCAACTACGCACGTGAGCGTAAGCAGTTCAATAAATCCATCGGGTCCTTCCAGGCCGTCCAGCACAAACTGGTGGACCTGCTGACCCTGGTGGATGGTTTAAAATACCTGGTTTACGAAGCCGCCTGGCACATGAACAACGGAACATCTTCGCGCGGGCTCAATTCCATGGCCAAGGTCAAAGCCAATGCAGTCTATCATGAAGTCTGCCATCATGGAATCGTATTGCATGGTGCCATTGGCTGGACAGAGGAGATGGATATCGGCCTGTATCACATCAAGACCAAGGCCGCCCAGTTTGACGGCGGTCTGTCCACCCTGCACCTGGAACGGATTGCCGCAGAACTGGAAGCGTATGTGCCGGAATATCGCAAACTGTATCCGGGTTAAATTGGTGAAAAAAATACTCTCGCTCGCTTACGCTCGAGCGTGCAGAGACCACAGAGGATTAATATTTCTACCTGATTTTTGACCCTGTTAAATCCCTTTGGGTCTGCTTCGCAGAATTTCACTAGGCAGGGACGGAAAATCACATTTTATTGCAAAAATGGAGGATTTCACAATGGTTTTAAAATCATCGGTGCGGTCGGTCATCCTGATAATATCTATTTTAAGTGCCGTTGTGTTCGTTTCCGTGGGCGACACACGCGCCGGCGCTTTTGAAAAAGGAAGCAGCCGGGCATCCATCGTGGTCGGGTCCGGGTGGACTCTGGATAACAGTTATGTGATTCTCGGGCTCGGTGCCGGTTATTATGTGTTCGACGGCCTGGAAATTGGTCTGGATGGTGAGGCATGGCTGGGGGGTGATCCGGACATTTATAAACTGAGTCCCCAAATGAAGTATACGCTGCCGGTGCAGTCCAGGGTAAGGCCATATGTCGGGGCCTTTTACAGCCACATCTTTATCGACGGTTATGATGATCTGGATACGACCGGGGTTCGGGGGGGTGTTTACTTCACGTCGGATGAAAAATGGTTCTTCGGGGTGGGCGCGGTCTACGAATCGTATTTGAACTGTGACGATACAATCCTCTCGTCATGTGACAACATCTATCCGGAAGTTTCATTTTCATTTTCGTTTTGAGCTTTTTGGGCAGTACAAAATCGCATTGGCCGTGTTTATCAGCACGGATTCATGTTTGGTACTCTGCTTTAAGGGGGTATATTGTTCTGTAAATCGACTGCTTGTTTCTAATGAAAGAGATTGGCTCCCGCTATGCCGCGCGGAAGCCTTGAAGGAGGTTTGAGGACGATAATAGTTATCATTCGGCATATATCCTCATATTTAAATATTACCACAATGTGACAGTTTGTCAAGGTCGGGAAAAAGATCTAAATTTGTCCTAAGGGTGCAGCTTTAGGTTTTACCAAATGAAAAGGGAAACGCATGTCTTCAAAAAAATAAAGAGAGATCGATAATATGAAAGGCTGGAAAGAAGAGGAAGAAGGGTGATCAAACCAAAAAAAGCGGCCCCTGCCGGCAGAGCAGGGGCCTGTACTAAAGTGAAAGGAGGATTAGAACAGAGGATTTTAGTTGCCTCTGTCTAATGCTTGATCATCACTATAGCACAATGTGGTATAATGTCAAGCTTTTTTTAATTTACGATGAATACGGAAACATTATCGACACCATGAATTACCTTCTGAGTCGTTCCCCCGAACAGGAAATCCTTGATACCGGAAATACCCCTTTTGCCCAAAACTAGAATGTCATAGTTTGAAGCGGCCTCATTGATAATGTCCCGGGCAACGTCATACTTTGTCTTTACATGTTTGGTAACGATGTCATTTTCAATAAAACCGTTATCGACCAGGATCTCTGTGGCTTTTCTGAATGCATTCTCAACCAGCTCCCGTTTTGTATCTTCCAGGGTGCAGAATTCGCTCTGTTCATGCTTGAACAAGGGGGTCAGTTCGGGGCTGTTCATTTTACAAAGTGCGCTGGAGTCCTGGGCTGCATGAAACAGGGTTACATGTGAATCCGGGGAGAAGGATCGGGCGGCACTCTCCACGGCGCGCATGGCATTTTCAGAATCGTCGAACGCGATTAACAATTTGATTCCCATTGTAATCTCCTTCCGGTAACAAGACCCAAGCTTCGGTTTGCTGCAATCGCGCAAGGCATGTAAGAACAACGGCAGAACCCCTGGGGTCCTGCCGTTCTCCCTTCAACGTATTGCCCGGGCTTTAACCCTGCACATCCACACCGAGGTCGCAACCAAGGGATGGATCCGGGTGATCGCATTCAAAATTGGCTTGACGCGTATCTACATGACCTTCTTCTCTTTCTCTGTCCGATTCTACGTAGCTCTGATCTTCTGACATAATGCACCTCCATATATTTATACCGGTTGTCATGAATCTGTTCCGTTTGGTTTCAGTCCCTGCAGATAATGATATGCATGTTTAACAGTCAAGATTCTCAAAAGGTAACGACAACCGCTATTTTTGATATTTCACAAAACCTGTACCTAAAAATTTAAAGAACCACCGGATTAGGAACGTCTATCGCTATGACTAAAATATAACCACGGTGTGGTATATATAATAATGTCTAAAATACTTATGTCAACATGCCTATACGCATGCAAATATGGTATGATGTTTTTAAAAATTAGGGCGTTCCCTTATGTCAATCGGAACGTTAATCTGACAGATGCCATAACACAAAAGAAAATAGCCCCTCAATTTTCTTTTGTTGATTCTTCGATGTTGACCGCTTATGATATGACCGATGTCTTTCAGCTCAAAACTAAAAATTCGTTTCGGCGACATCGACCGTGCGGGCATTGTATATTATCCTCGATTTTTACACTACTTTCACGTGGCCCTGGAGGAGTTTTTTGAAAGCGCCCTCGGTGTGGAGTACCCAACGGTGATCAATCACCACCGTGTCGGACTGCCCAGCGTTCACCTCGAAACCGATTTTATGCAGCCGCTGTGTTACGGCGATAAAATCGAGGTGGAAGTCAGCGTGCTCAACCTGGGAAACGCTTCTATCAAGTTCGGTTACCGGGTTTTCAGAAAAGGCGAAGACGTTCCCCGTGTGACCGGGCATAATATCACCGTTTGTGTGGACATGGATACTTTTGAAAAGAGAGACATACCCGAGTTCCTGCGAGACAGTCTGAAAAAATATCTTAGGCCCGGCAAAAGTCAATAACCACTTTTTGGCGTGAAACCACGGGGCGACACCCTGCATCTAATGAATCCGGAGGAAAACACATGCAGCAGATAAGAGAGGCTGTGCTGACCTGTCTGAATCAGGTAAAAGGTGATGAGAAACTGATCCGTGAATTAAACAGCATTGCGGAACAAGCCGGTGGTGAGGCTTATCAGGTTATCCTGCATGTGCTCACGCACCTGGATCTGGATCTTGAAATAGCCAAGACATCCTGGAAAGACATTCTCATCCTGTACAATGAGATGAGCAAAGCCCTGGGCAGAACCATCAGTCTGAGGACGGCCATTTGCGATTATTTTTGTTCTGTTCAGAAATCATTGAAAAACCCGAAAGTCGTCGAGATCCATGTGTTTGAAAAAACGTTGAAAAACAGCAGGTACGATAGTCTGACCAACATGTTGAACCGCCAGGCCCTGGACGATGTGCTCAACAATGAGCTGAACCGTGCCAAGCGGCACCAGTTGGAACTCTCCATTATTTTCTTTGATCTGGACAACTTCAAGCGCGTCAATGATATCCACGGGCATCAGGCCGGCGACGAAGCTTTGAGGCATGTGGCGGCCACGATTCTTCATGAAAAGCGACAGGAGGACAGTGCTGGACGCTATGGTGGGGAGGAACTGGTGCTGGTTTTACCGGAAACCAATAAAAAGAATGCCGGCATCATTGGAGAGCGGGTTCGGGCCGGAGTGGAGAAAATGGCTTTTGGCTGGGAAGGGAAAGAAATCAATGTCACCCTGAGTGGCGGCATCGCGTCCTTCAAAGAAGCATCCGGGGATGTCCTTGGCCTGGTGGGGATGGCTGATAAGGCCGTCCAGCAGGCTAAGGTCCAGGGCAAAAATCGTATCCTCTAAAATAAATGCCCCATGAATCCCAACCGGAAAACCCTGATTAGGATTCATGGGGCATTTATTTTAATAATTGTTAAAAAGCCTCCGATGATTTATAATTTCTATTGATAGAGGATTTCGACGGCTTGTCCAGCTTCGGGAAGCGTTGCATTCTCTGGGATACGGGCGGCGCTTTCCTCAGATGCCACTGCCACAACTTCAAGAACTGTTTCCTGATTGACGGCTTTATAGGTCTGGCCTTCAACCACTCCGACGTTGGCCCCGATATTCATCCAGGCGGTATCGCCGTCCAGCTTGACGATTTTTCCCCTGATCGGATATTTTTCATCCAACTTGGTACTCAGGTTGCCGGTTATCTGGCCGGCCAGTTCCGACACAGGTACTGAGCTGCCCATTGTTTCATTGATGGCGGCCGTGATGCGGCCGGTCTCAGTTTCAAACATGCGCAGCGACACCTGGGTGTGGGGGCCGGAATAGACAATCGTGCCGGAGACGATCAGACGGGCGGCCATGAGCTTGCCCACCGCCAGAGCGGTGCGGCGGTCAGCGAGTTCGGATGAACCCAGTTTGAGTTCTCCAAGGAGTTTGTCTAAAAGAGCCCGCTCCACGATCTGAACACGTCCCTTTTGCAGGAGCTGGTCTGTCAGGCTTGAAAGCAGCAGGGTATTTTCCCCTTCCTGTACCGAGTAGCCTTTCGATTTAAAATCCATGATCCAGAGGGTCAGGGGCTGCGATGTCCAACCGTCACCGGGAGTCGCCCGCGGCGGCTGGTCCATGCTGCCTAAAAGATCCTGGACCAGGTTGTCGATTCGCTGCTGCTTTTTTTTATCCCTGACAAGCTCCACCTGTCTGCGGGTATCATTGGTGATCGCCGTAATCGCGGCATTATGAGGATCCTGTTGGTGGGCTTTCTTCAGCAACCCAAGGGCGGTCTCTGCATCACCCTTTTCACTGATCAGCATGGCCTGGGAGAGAAATCCCCGGCTGCTGCCAGGCGCTGTCCGGGTGGCCAGTTCGTAGTATTCTATGGCAGTGTCTTTTTGATTTTGCAGCGATGCCAGCCGGCCCAACCCGATCAGGGCATCGGCTTTCTGGACATCAGTGCCCTTGGAGGCCTCCATGGCTTTTTCATAAGCTGTTCTGGCCGCTTCGAGGTCACCCTGACGCAGGAAGATGTCCCCCTCCA
>JAFDAT010000322.1 GCA_019313725.1 Deltaproteobacteria bacterium | reverse complement strand
CAGATTTTCTGTACCCCATATCCATTTGACGCTATCCGCGATGAGCATGGCCACCCCCACAGTCAGAATCAATTCCCCGATGTGACCGAAGGCGTGCACCTTGCGTAGCATGAAACGTTCCATCAACACACCGATAACGGCGCCGATAACTGGTGCAATCAGCAGCGCCATCCAGAAACTGCCTGTCCAGGCCAACACCTGGTAGCACAAATAGGCTGACAGCATGAAAAAGGCAGCATGCGCCAGGTTCAGTATGCCCATCATGCCGAAAATCAGCGTCAGCCCGGATGCGATCAGAAAAAGTATCATCCCGTAGGCCAAACCGTTTATGCCCTGTGCAACATACATGGCGGTTGTTGCATCCATAAACTTGATCCTCCCTTTAAAAAGCAAAATTCCAATATCGTTGGCTTGTCATTGTAGTGCAGAGCTTCAGCTCTGTCCGAAAGCCGTCTTGGCATGACTGAAGCCCTGTACTACACGTTGCAAGTTCTTTACACCTCAAGTCGATGACATCGAGACTAAGTCTACGGCCCACCTTGAATCGGAAAAAGGCGGGCCGCACACTTATGTTATCTTTTGATTGCAATAAAGACAGCTTCAAGAAATTAAAACGACTACTTGCACCTGTCCAGTTTGGGATCCATCCAAGGCATAATTTTATCCGCAGGCACTGTGTGTATCGGTCCTACATTGGAACATCCATCGAAATAAGAATAGGGTTCGATATTGAACGACTCTTTCTGCTTTTCTGGTTCAACGAATTCAAAAATATGCAGAGGCTGGACTGCCTTGTGATCACAGGCCCTCATGGAGATGACCTTACCTGATGCCATCTCATAGCTGTCGCCCTCCCAAACCTTGATGATCTTTTCAGCATCCGTCGAGGCGGCTCTCTCGATAACACTCAAAAGCCAATAGGTCTGCTGGGTGTAGGAACCGATATTGCCAAGCGGATGCTTATATGTCCACCGGTTATAGGGTTCTGTCCATTTGTTTTTCCACAATGAATGCCATGCGTTGTAATACTTGATCTGATCCTCATTTTTAAATAAAGGATTTGCAGCTCCATACTGGCTGACCTGTATCAGGCCCTTGGTACCCTCAACGCCAACCTCGGTCAGCATGTAGGGCTCGTCAAGAAATATGTGGGCAAAAGGCAGGGTGATACCCATTTGACGAGTCTGCTTCAAAAGGTTGGCCGCATCAGGGATCCAGTCGCCCGTATAGATAACTTCGGCTCCAGAAGCCTTGATCTTGGTGAGGTAGGGTGCGAAGTCGGTCAGGAACAACTTATGGTAATCTTCACCTAACAACTCGGCTTCGGGATAATACTCTTTAAGCCCGGCTTTAAATCCCTTGGCCATGGAATAACCGAAAACGTAGTCCTGACAGAGGATGTAAAACTTTTTTTCTTGCTTGCGGACTTGGCCGTAATAATAGGCTGCGGCACGACCGATCTGGTTGGTTGAAAATGAGCTCATGAATGAATAACGTGTAAAATTTTGGGCATCGTAGAGTTCGTCAGAAAGCGCTGCGGCACACTGAGCGATGACCTTGTATTTCTTGGCGACCTGGTTGATGACCTTCATAATGCTACTGCTGTTGGTTCCCCACAAAACGTCAACCTTTTCCTGCAGGACCATGCGTTCACAAACCTTTTTGGCCACCGGAATTTTTCCCTGGTGGTCTGCTTTGATAATCTGGACCAGTTTCTTTTTGCCGTCCACCATGATGCCGCCCCGCTTGTTGATATCGTGGGCAGCCCATTGGATAGATGCAAAGTAAATATCGCCTACCGCGGCAGCCGGTCCCGAGAATGAAGCTACGATGGCAATTTTGATCGTATCTCCGGTAGGAATAACCGGATTATTGGGATCGAAGTCGGACATGTCGGAAAACTTGTCAAAATCGAATTTGGCATTAGCCCCCATGGCCGGGGACAATCCCAGCAGTGCTGTACAACACATAATAGTAACAATGCTCAACAACCATTTTCTTCCTTTCATCCTGACCTCCTTGTGGATTGATGGGTTAATGGTACTTTTATTTCATCCTCTTTGCTTTCCTGGACATCTTCAAAAAGGTCCAGACTCTCCCTGACGAGCTTGCGGTACAAATGGTAAAAGAATAGGCTCATAATTTCCCGAATCCTGACTTTTTTTTCCCGCAGCTCTTCAGGGGACAGTTCACTCCCTTTGGCCTGAAAAAAACTCTTCTGAGCAGTGATGATATATTCGTGGATAAAATCGGCGATGCGCCTCAGGTCCTCCGGATCGGTGCCGTCCCCGGGGTCGTAGCCGGTGTGGTCCATCTCCACGATTAGCTTGCCGATGATGACATCATCCTGGGAATACACCGAATTTCCATTTTCCCCGGCAGGGGTGATAACCCCCCAACCCTCCATTTTGGCCAGCCATTTCCTGCCGAGGCCCGTGGCCTTCCTGAATGCTTCCCGGCCGGAAATCTCCGAGGCCAGAAAGTAATCCATGGGCTTTATAAGCTCGCTCAGGACTTCGAATGACAGCTGCTCCGTGTCAGGTTTGGTCTTGTGGGTTTTAATTATTTTTTTAATGACCGAAAGCGGAAGGAAATAATTGTCCTGCAGGCGTTTGATAGTTTTGATCTGATTGATGCAGCTTTCTTCGTAAAACGCCACGTTCTTGCCCAGCTTTTTGGGTTTTGAGACCAGGCCTTCACGCACGTAATAGTGAATGGTTTCCTTGGAAACATGGGTGTGTTTCACCAACTCGCTGATCTTCATCTCTACCTTTTTTCATACACAAGGTTTTAATTCACATCATGTTGTCCGCACAGAAGAAGATACCCCGGTCATCACCACACAACGATATGCCGAATGACCGGATAATTAATAATTAATAATAAATGAATGCCATTTATGTCAAGAAAAAAGTGTGACTTTTTATTTAGTTAAAGCTATAGCATGGAGCAAAGCTCAATACTTGAGCACAGCCCGATTTACACGAGTTTCGAGGTTCAACATACGCCTCAAGGGTAAGCAAGGGAAACCATTCATGATCACGGCTGCCAATAGAAAACCCGGAATTGATAACAAAAAAATATTTTACGGATGGTACATTGTGCTGATGGCCTTCATTGCCAATTTCATGTCGGTGGGCACCGGGTTCTACCTCATGAATGCCTTCATGGAACCGCTCTGTGAAGCCCGCAACTGGACCCGCACCGACATCAGCCTGGCCCCGGGCTACGCCACCTTTTTCGGCCTGCTGGCCCAGATGGTCTATGGTACCATTGTCAACCGGGTCGGTGCCCGCGTTCTCATGCTGTTGGGTTCCATGATCTCGGGGATTGCCTTCTTTCTGCTCATCCGCTCGGAAACGCTCTGGCAGTTTTATGCCTGCTTTATCGTGCTGTTCATCGGCAATGCCGCCTACGGTGGCATTGTTGCCAGCACCGCCGTCAACAACTGGTTCATCGCCAAACGGGGCATCGCCATGGGTCTGGCCACCTCGGGGGTCTCATTCTCCGGGGCCGTCCTGCCCCTGGTGGCGATGGTTCTGATTCTCCGGGTGGGTATGGGAACAGCCGCGCTCAGCATATCTCTGCTGGTGATCCTGGTAGGACCGGCCGCATGGATTATCGTTAAGAACTGGCCCGAAGATCAGGGGCTGAAACCGGACGGTATTGAACCACACATCGACCCAAAAACGACTGAACCGCCCCCAAAAAAGGGCCTTGCAATCACACCCAGTCCCGGAGGAGCCTTTATCCCTCCCGGACAAAACCTGGCGCCTTGGCCAATCAACCGCCTTATCCGAAACAGCGCCTTCTGGAAACTGGGAGCCGCATATGCACTGTTGACTGCCGGTGCCGTCGGCGTCATGTCACAACTCAAACCCCGCTTTGCCGACATCGGATTCAGCGACCTCACCGCCATGTGGCTCATGGCAGCAACCGCTTTTGCCGGCGCCCTGGGAAAGTTTGTCTGGGGCATCGTCTGCGATTATTTTGATATTCGGCGCGTAGCATGTGTCGTTTCCGTATTGAATGCCCTCGGCCTTGCCTTCGCGTTCATACAGGGATCGGTGATGGCTTTGATTCTGTTTATTGTCATTTTCGGGTTTACCATGGGCGGGATCATGTCCACTTATCCTATCATTATTGCCGATTTTTTCGGGCGAAAAGCCTTTCCTTTCGTAATCCGGTTTACATCGCTCTTTCTGGTTTTACAGATGATTGGCTTTCTTATTGCCGGCCAGAGCTTCGACCGAACCGGGTCATACGGTTTTGCCTATGCCCTGTTTTTTATTTTTGATCTTGCGGCCGCCGGTTTGATATGGTCTGTTCGAAAATCGCCGGAGTAGATACCCGGGTCCAGAGGGTTCTATCTTTTTTATAAATGGCAGAGCGTAGCGATTCATCAACTTTAGATCACTTATAATTTTAGATCACTTGACACTTTAAATTATTTTTTTGGCAGAGCCTAATGGCTCTGACCCCCGCAAAAAGGGATCTACGACGGACCAGGTTTTTAATGCTGGAATAAATTTTCATGTATTGTGTTGAAATGAACACATGAGCATTTCAATTAAAGCCTGTGTTTCATGTTTCGTTGTGCGCGGTCGAGCATGAAAATTTATCAGGTATCGAAACTATAATGTAGCGCAGGGTTTTAACCCCGCCAAAAGATGAATGGAAATATAATGGAACTTTTTTTCAAACCCAATGCCATCGCCCTTGTCGGCGCTTCCGCCAACCGCCTCAAAGGCGGAAACCGCATCCTGAAAAACCTGCTGACCGGCTACAAAGGCGAGATCTACCCGGTCAACCCCCGCTATGCAGATATCGACGGTTTGACCTGTTATCCGACAGTAAATGCAATTCCGGCTCCGGTCGATCTGGCCATTGTCTTCGTCCCTGCCGTGGCGGCGGTCCAGGCCGTCAAGGAATGCGCCATAAAAGGCATTCCCAGGGTCATGATCCAGTCCGCCGGATTTGCGGAAACCGGGGATGAAGGCCGGGCTTTGCAGGAAGAACTGCTGAAGGTCAAAAATGAGTCCGGAATGCGTATCTGGGGGCCCAACTGCATGGGGCTGGTGGATGCTGTCAACCGACATGTATTCTCCTTTGCGCTGTCGAGCATCTGGGAGGACGGTCTCTTGCCCGGCAAGGTGTCCTTGATCGTTCAAAGTGGCATGCTTTCGGCCGGGTTTCTGATCGATGCGGTCACCCACGGCACCATGGGCATCAGCAAAGCCTGCTCCATCGGCAACAAGGCCGATGTGGATGAATGTG
>JAFDAT010000030.1 GCA_019313725.1 Deltaproteobacteria bacterium | reverse complement strand
GACGGGGGTATCATATTGCCATCCATCTGCCCGAAGAACGCAACCGGCTTATCGTTCAAGATCCGCCGGATTTCTCTTGCATATTGGCCCAGGTTCATTTCAACCACCACGATTTTCCGGAACTTTGCGGCTATTTTCCTTATCAGATTTTCCGGAACAGGCCAGAGGGTTTTCAGTATCAGATGGGCAACCGGTGTTCCCGCGGCATTCAACCCTGAAAGGGCGGTTTTCGCCGCTCGCGAGGTCACACCATAGGTAATCAGCAGGGTATCCGTATCTGCATCGAAAAAATCATAAAAGGTAAATTGATCCACGCACGTTTTCAGCTTTTTTTCCAACCGGTCCTGATTTTTTGCGATGACTTCCCGGTCCACGGTTATATATCCGTCCATGCCGTGTGTGGAGGAGGTCTGGCGCACAAGTGCCGGGCCGCCGATGGGCAGATACTCCGGTGCTGCGTGATCATTTCTGGCGGCAAACGGGAGAAAGGGTTTGTCCGAGGCGTACCGGATACGATTTTTGATTTTCGGGAGTTCAACGGCATCCATGTCAAAACTCTCCTTGGTCATGCCGGTTTCCTTGTTGCTGGCAATAAACACGGGACAGCGCAACGTCTCGGCAATGTTGAAGGCATGCGCGGTCAACTGGTAGCAATCGACGGCGTTCACCGGTGCCAGGACAACCACCGAGAGCCCGCCGGTGTTGCCCCAGCGGAGGAACTGTATGTCACCGTCCGCTCCGCGCGTTGCCGACCCGGTCGATGGCCCCAGCCGCTGCACATCCACAATTACCAATGGGATTTCGCTGCCGATGGCAAACGAAATATTTTCGCTGTAGAGGCTGATACCCGGGCCGGATGTGGCGGTCAGGACTTTCATGCCAGCCATGGAGGCGCCCAGGCAGAACCCCATGGAGGCAATTTCGTCTTCTCCCTGGATACAGATACCGCCGGCGGGCGGCAGCAGCTTCAGCATGGTATTCAGTATGGTTGTTGCCGGCGTGATGGGGTAACCGGCAAAGAACCGGCAGCCCGCACGAAATGCACCCCAGGCAACAGCCTCGTTTCCTTCCATAAAATTTTGCGCCATGGTGTGGTTCCTCGTTCAGGGTGAAAGGTACAGGGTGTAAGGACCCTTCCTTGTTTGCAACCCTTACCTAAAATCCTGATAAATGAAAAGAAAAGATTTTCATTTATGCTGCTATTTAGTATAATAGCAGATTGTCGATTGAACTGCAGTTGCTGCCCAGGGCCAGGACCATGATCTTGAGATTAAAATCTACCCGTATCACAAGCGGCGGGTAAACCAAAGCAAAGAGCCACAGATGAAACCAATCGTTGCCGTAATCGGACGCCCCAATGTGGGTAAATCAACATTTTTCAACCGGGTTACCCGTACCAGGGATGCCCTGGTTGAAAACGTACCCGGGGTGACACGGGATAGAATCTACGGTGATGCACGCTGGAACGACGTGGAATTCACCCTTGTGGACACGGGCGGGTTCACCGAGGTCGAAGATGATTTAAATCCGCAGATAAAATTTCAGGTTGAGCAGGCCATGCAGGATGCCGATGTTATCGTGGTCATGCTGGACGGAAAAGCCGGTATTTCACCGTTTGACAGCGATATTATTCAGCTCCTGCGATCCATGCTTAAACCGGTGTTGTTTGCGGTTAATAAAATTGACGGCCTTGAGCAGGAGAACAATCTCTACGATTTTTACAGCATCGGTGTAGAAGATCTGCACCCGATTTCCTCTGAACATGGCTATGGTATCAACGATTTTTTGGATCGTCTGGTGGATAAATTGTCGGGGATCCTCGCCGGGCAGACCTCCGTGGAAAGCGAAGAGAGTATAAAGGTTGCTGTCGTGGGCCGGCCCAACGTCGGCAAGTCATCCCTGATCAACCGGATATTGGGGGAAAAGCGCCTGCTGGTAAGCGATATCCCCGGAACAACACGCGATGCCGTGGATTCGTTGTTCAAAGCGGATGACACCCTGTACCGGCTGATCGATACGGCAGGTATACGGCGCAAAGGGAAAGTAAGAAAAAAACTTGAAAAATTTTCGGTCATCAAGGCCCTTAAAAGCCTGGACCGGTGCGATGTGGCCCTGATTGTTCTGGATGCGCACGCCGGCATCACCGAGCAGGATATAAACATAGCGGGATATGCCTACGAAAGGGGCTGTGGCTGTATTTTTCTGTTGAACAAATGGGATCTCGTGGAGAAAGACAGCCGGACGGTCAAACGCTACCAGGAGCAGCTCCGGCTGGACTCCAAATTTCTCCAGTTTGCTCCCGTTCTCACTATTTCGGCCCTTACGGGACAAAGGATACGGAAAGTTTTTAAACTCGTGGATGCGGTTTACGGCCAGTACGGTACCCGGGTCGGCACCGGTTCGCTCAATAAAATTTTTGAAGGGGCGATTTTAAAAAATGAGCCCTCCCTGTACCGGGGGAAACGTTTGAAGTTTTATTATGCCACCCAGGTATCGACCAAACCGCCCACCTTTGTCTGTTTTGTCAACTATCCTGCTGCCGTTCACTTTTCATACAGGCGTTATCTCATCAACCAGATTCGTGGTGGGACCGGGTTGGACAATACGCCCCTTCGGCTTATTTTCAGACAGCGCAAAGGGCGGCCAAAGGGTGCCAGAAAGGGATCGTGAACGATCTGTTCGAATACAGCGCACGCGAGGCTTCGCGGGTGACCCAGCCGTTGGCTGAGCGCATGCGCCCCAAGCGCATCGAGGATTTCGTCGGGCAGCGCGATACCCTGGGGGAGGGACGGCTGGTTCGTCAGGCGATTGAACAGGACAAGCTTTTTTCGATGATCCTGTGGGGCCCCCCCGGGTGCGGAAAAACAACCCTTGCAAAACTCATGGCCGCTGAAACCAGTGCCCACTTCATCCATTTTTCAGCGGTCCTCTCCGGCGTAAAGGAAATCCGCTCGGTCATAAACATTGCCAAGGACCACCAGAGCCTTTATCGGCAGAATACCGTGCTGTTTGTGGATGAAATTCACCGCTTCAACAAGGCACAGCAGGATGCATTCCTTCATCATGTGGAGAGCGGGCTGATCACGTTGATAGGTGCAACCACGGAGAACCCGTCCTTCGAGGTTATCCCTCCGCTGATTTCCCGTTGCCGGGTCATCGTATTGGCGGCTCTTTCGGAACAGGACATCCGGCGCATTCTCGTAAATGCCCTCGATGAAAAGGTGATGGGGCTTGGAAATGAGGGACTCGACATTTCAGAGGATGCTTTGAACTATCTTGTGTCCATCGCGGATGGGGATGCCAGAATGGCCTTGAACAGTCTTGAACTGGCAGCCGGCCTTGCTGCCGATGAAGGGCATGTCCGTCCGGAATCAAATGACAGAAGGAAGATTACGCTGCCCAGCCTGGAAATTGCACTGCAGAAAAAAGCGCTGCAGTATGATAAATCCGGTGAGGAACACTACAACCTGATTTCCGCGTTCCACAAAAGCCTGCGCGGCAGCGACCCGGATGCGGCGGTCTATTGGCTGGGCAGAATGCTTTTAGCGGGAGAGGAGCCGCTCTATGTCGCCCGGCGGATGGTGCGTTTTGCCACCGAAGACATCGGTATGGCGGACCCCCATGCGCTGAATATCGCTCTGAACGGCATGGAGGGATACCGGTTTTTAGGCTCTCCGGAAGGGGAACTTGCTCTGGTTCAAAGCGCTATTTACCTTGCTACGGCGCCCAAGAGCAACAGTGTTTACAAGGCATACAGCAAGGCCCGTAAAACTATAGCCGATACAGGCAGCCTGGCGACACCGCTGCATGTTCGCAATGCTCCTACCAAGCTGATGGCGGAAATAGGGTACGGCAAAGGGTACCGGTATGCCCACGATTATAAAGATGCCTTCGTGGCCCAGGAATACCTTCCGCGAGCGATACGGCAGCACAGATTCTACGAACCGGCCGATCGCGGATTCGAGCACACCATCCGAAAACGCCTGGAGTTTTGGCGGCAGCTGAGAGAAGAACAGGCCCCACAGGTGAAATCCGGCAAGACACCCGATTCAGGGGAAAGAAGAAAATTATGAAAACATCCGTGGTCGCCAAGGCGTTGAAAGACAGTCGTTTTTTTAAGGACTTCGAAGAAAGTGTCATCGCTGAGATAGCTGACATAGGGCATCTGGTCACGCTGGAGGCCGGGCGGCATGTTTTTCAGCAAGGTGATTTCGGGAAACATATCCATATCATTGTCAGCGGCCATGTATCCTTGGAGCGCTCCACCGATCTCGGAGGCAGGGCCGGCAGGGTCGTGATCGATATGCTGGGCAAGGGGCGCTTTCTGGGGTGTTGGTCAAACCTGCTGGGAGAGACGCACATCCTGATGTCATCAGCCTATTGTCAAAAGCCGACCGAAATCATATCCATCGATGGCGCGGAGTTGAGACACATCATGCTCAGCAACACGGAGCTGGGTCTGCGCGTGATGGAGAGGCTTTGCTTTCTGTTGCGTGACAGGATTCAGGCGGCGTATGGCGCCATGGAAAAAATCTAATTATTACCCGCCCTGGAGGCTTCCATATGCTGTGTTACCAAGGGTTCGAAGTAGAAAAAAACTACGACTTCACCCTCGGATGCCTTGCCTATGAAAGCCTCCAGGGCGTGCAGGCAAAATTGGCGGGAGGCAATTCTATGCTGTGTTACCAAGGGATCGAAGTAGAAAAAAACTACGACTTCACCCTTGGATGCCTTGCCTGTGAGAGCCTCCGGCGCGTGTAGGCAAAATTGGCGGGAAGTTGATTTATGGACCAGAACGATAATATCGATGAAACGAAGATGCTCCGCGATATCGAAGGCCGCTTGGGCGTGTTTGGCCGGGAACGGGGCAGCCTCATCCCGATTCTGCAGATGATCCAGGAAAAGTATCAATATCTGCCAAAAGGTGCTCTTGAAATTGTGGGCCGCCACCTGGAGATCCCATCTGCGGAGGTTTTCGGTGTGGCCACTTTTTACAATCAGTTTCGATTCCATCCACCCGGCAGACACCCCATCAAGGTATGCCTGGGAACTGCCTGCCATGTCAGGGGTGGCGATATCATCCTTGAGAACTTCGAAAGAAAACTGGAGATCAAGGAGGGTGAAACAACACCTGATCAGGAATTCAGCATAGAGAAAGTTGCCTGTATCGGCTGCTGTGCCCTGGCGCCTGTGGCGCTGGTCGGAGAAACGGTTCACGGCGGCATGGCACCAAGCAAGGTCGAGGGACTTGTCCTGCGTATCGAGGTGGAGAAAGAGATGCGTCAGCGGGCCGGCAAAAAGGAGCAAGACGGATAACATGCGTGTAAAGAATCCGAAGGCCGTGTTTCAGGAGATTCATGATGCCGCCGCAGGGCGCCGGGCAAGTGTTGAAAAACAGGCTGTCCCGACGGTCCATCTCGGTATGGCAACCTGCGGCATTGCTGCCGGTGCTCTGGAGACGAAGAAGGCCTTTGAAGAGGCGATTCTGGAGCGGGGTATTGCGGCTGTCGTGCATCCGGTGGGCTGCAACGGGCACTGCTATGCGGAACCTGTTGTGGTGATCGACCATCCGGATTCCGGTTTCTCTCCGATTCTCTATCCGAATGTCAGCCCGGGGAAAGCCAAGATGCTCGTAAAGTTGTTTCTGGAAGAGGGCGATCCCCGTTTCGAACACATTCTGGGCGCCACCGTTGAGAACGAAATGATTCCGTGGGTGATGGAGTTTTCACGTTTCAGCAAGGAAACCCGTATCGTAACCAGGCTTTGCGGTCAAATCGATCCGGAGAGTATCGATGAATACATCCTCAAAGACGG
This sequence comes from Deltaproteobacteria bacterium, assembly GCA_019313725.1. Lineage (GTDB taxonomy): Bacteria > Desulfobacterota > Desulfobacteria > Desulfobacterales > B30-G6 > JAJDNW01. Next base: position 11,665 of record JAFDAT010000030.1, on the reverse strand, counting down.
GTACGCAAGTCTGGCAAGAGCCCTTGAGATGGAACCCGCGGACATCCGGCAGGAGATCAAGGCGTCGGGCCTTCGCGGAAGGGGCGGGGCGGGGTTCCCCACGGGTGAAAAGTGGGAACTGGCGGCCCAGGCTGACGGCGGGGATAAAATCCTGATCTGCAATGCCGACGAAGGCGATCCCGGTGCTTACATGGATCGCACTATTCTCGAAAGCAATCCGCACCAGGTGATCGAAGGGATGGCCATCTGTGCCCGTGCCGTGGGTGCGGAAAAAGGCATTGTCTATGTCAGGGCGGAATACCCGCTGGCTGTCGATATCGTCGGCAAGGCCATTTGTCAGGCCAGGGAAACGGGTTTGCTGGGCGATTGCATTCTGGGTTCCGCACTTCATTTCGACATCGAAGTCTTTCAGGGATCCGGCGCCTTTGTGTGTGGCGAGGAAACTGCATTGATCCAATCCATAGAGGGTGCTCGCGGTATGCCGGTTTACCGCCCCCCTTTCCCGGTAGAGAGCGGTCTGTACGGTTTGCCGACCGTTATCAACAATGTCAAGACACTGACGACCGTTCCACCGATTATCGAAAAGGGCGCAGAATGGTTCAGGGGCATCGGTACCCCGGGCAGTCCGGGAACCACTGTATTTTCAGTGGTTGGAGAGGTGGTTCATCCCGGTCTTGTGGAGATATCCATGGGCGTGACCCTGCGGACGTTGATATTCGACATCTGCGGCGGAATTCCCAACCAGAAAAAATTCAAGGCGGTCCAGATCGGAGGGCCCTCCGGGGGGTGCCTGCCGGAAGAATTTCTGGACACGCCGATCGATTTCGACTCACTGAACGAAGCGGGTGCCATGATGGGTTCCGGCGGCATGGTGGTCATGGACGAAGATTCCTGTGTCGTCGATGTGTCCAGGTATTTTCTGGATTTCACCCAGAACGAATCGTGCGGAAAGTGCACCTTTTGCAGAATAGGTACCCGCCACCTCCTGGATATCCTTTCACGGATAACCAAAGGGGAGGGGAGTCGGGAGGACTTGAGCTGCCTGAAGGATCTCAGCCGGGCTGTCAGCGAGGGCTCGCTGTGCGGCCTCGGGCGAACAGCCCCCAACCCCGTGATGACTTCGCTGAAATATTTTGAAGATGAGTACCTGGCCCATGTGGACCACAAAAAATGCCCTGGTACGACCTGTAGAGATCTCACCGCTTTTTACATTGATCTGGAAACATGTGCCAGGGGTTGTGATGTCTGCGTGGGGTGCTGCCCGGTGGACGCCATTTTTACCACGCGCACACGGAAAAAAGGTATCGACCAGCAACTGTGTGTTAAGTGCGGTGAGTGCAAAGTGGTGTGTCCGCCTGAATATGACGCCGTCAGGCGCATTTCTCCGGCCGAAGGGGTGCCGGTTGTCGAACGTCTGGATAAGGAATGAAGCCGGGGAGAGATTGAACTTACGGCCTTTATCAGAACTGTATGCATCATTGAAAAATCGTTTTATGTTTTACGTTTTAAGCGGCATGATGCAAAAACGTAACACGTAAAACCTAACACGTAAAACCTAACACGATAGATATGATTTTTATTAACGTCGACGAAAAGAAAATATCCTGCGAAGAGGGGCGGACGCTGCTTGACGTTTGCCTTGAAAACGGCATCTATATCCCAAATCTTTGCCATGTCAAGGGCATGCAGACACCTCCCGCCTCCTGCCGGATGTGCATGGTGGCCATTGATGGTGAGAAAAAACCGGCCATGGCCTGTACAACCCGGGTCCGGGAAAATATGACCGTCATGACCGATACGCCGGAGATTCGGCATTTGCAGCGTACAGCCCTGCGTCTGTTGTTGTCGGTCCACGACATTGACTGCAAAAACTGCAGTGCCAACAAACATTGTGAGCTGCAGAATCTATCCCGGTTTCTGAAAGTTGGCCTGAAGGCGGCACCGTATGCAACCCTGCTCAAAGAAACGGCCATTGACCGCACGCATCCCTGTCTGGACTATTATCCCAACCGGTGTTTGCTGTGCGGGAAATGCATTCATGTGTGCCGACAAAAAAATGGTCAATCGGTGTTTACGTTCGCCCGGCGCGGTTTTAAAACGGTCATCAGCACATTCGGGTTTGATAATCCGGATGTCTTCTGCGGGGAATGCCTGGCCTGCGTGGAGATATGTCCCGTGGGGGCGCTGGTGGTCCGGAAAGATGCGGTAAATTCAAATCAAAAGGAGGAAGATACATGAAAGACGTGGTAATTGTCAGTGGTTCAAGAACTGGGGTGGGGAATTTCGGCGGAGGCCTGAAGAGTGTTCCCGTTGTGGAACTGGGCTCGACGGTCATGAAGGATGTTTTTCAGCGTGTCGGTCTGCGCCCCGAAAAGAGTGACCAGATGGAAGCCTTCGCCCCGGATAAACTCAAGGGCCGCGGGCTTATAGAACTGGAGGAAAAGTATGCTGACTGGGATGACACGCTCACGCCTGTCGCCGTGGATGAAGTTATCATGGGCAATGTGCTCCAGGCGGCGCAGGGACAGAATCCGGCCCGTCAGTCCATGATTCGAGCCGGCCTTCCCAAAGAGACCCCGGCATTCACCATGAACAAAGTCTGCGGCTCAGGTCTCAAGGCCATCGCACTGGGAGCCTCAGCGATCATGTCCGGGCAGGCCGATGTTATCCTCGCCGGCGGACAGGAGAGCATGAGCACGGTACCCATGGCGCTTCCCAAAGCCAGGTGGGGGCATCGCATGGAGCTCACCGGCGTCGGTGACGTCTATGACCTCATGGTCTTTGATGGATTGTATGAAATATTTTACGGATATCACATGGGGCTTACGGCTGAGAACATCGCCGCCCTGTACGATATCGGGAGAGAGGAGCAGGATGCACTCAGTGTCCTGAGCCACCAGCGGGCCAGGAAAGCGATGACGGACGGCGACTTTGCCAATGAGATTGTACCGGTCGTGATCCGGAGCCGCAAAGGCGAAACGGTGTTCGATACAGATGAACGACCCATGGACACGAATCTTGAGAAAATGGCCAAACTGCGCCCCGCCTTCAAAAAGGACGGAACGGTGACGGCCGGAAACGCATCGGGTATTAATGATGGTGCTGCAGCAGTGCTGTTGATGAGCACCGACAAGGCTCAAGAGATGGGGCTTGATATTATTCTTAAAATAAAGGCTTATGCATCCGGGGGCGTCGATCCGGCGTTCATGGGGCTCGGGCCGGTACCCGCTATCCGTAAAGTACTGAAAACCACGGGGATGACCTTGAACGACATCGATATGATCGAGTTGAACGAAGCCTTTGCTGCCCAGGCTATCGGCTGCATGCGTGAGCTTGGCCTTGAAAATGACCGCCCCAACGAAGTCGGGAGCGGGATTTCGCTGGGCCACCCCATCGGCTGTACCGGTGCCCGTCAGATGATCAGCGGCATGAATTTGATGCAGCGAAAAAATTACAGCACGGGTCTCATCAGCATGTGTATCGGCGGGGGCATGGGCATGGCGATGATTGTGGAACGGTAATACGCATTATACGTTAATGCCTGTTTTGAGGTTTGTTTTGCTTATTATCAGTTGAGAGAAGGGGCCAAGGATCCAAGGGTTCAAGGGTTCGAGGGGGTTGTTTGTAGCTGTTAGCTATGGGCGATGATACGATGGTCGGATAAAAGCTGACACCTAACCGCCTTATCACTTGAATCCTGGACCCCTCGACCCCTTGAATCCTCATCACGGCTGCCATAAAAATACGACGTATTCGATCTGTAAAAAATCAATAAAATAGCCAATAGGAATAAATATTTTCCTTTACATAATTTGCCATTATTGCTAATATTTAAAACAAGTTCGCGGTAACAATCGTGTGCAGGACATCTTTGAGCAGGCACTATAAATATCGACAGGAGAAAGTGTAAATGGATGTGAGCAGAAAGTTGGGTATTCTGGTATTTTGTGGCGTGCCGGCGATCGTTGGCGGTGGGATCATGTACGCTTTGTTTGACAGCTATATACCTGTATTTATTTGGGAAGTTTTGCTTATGTTTTCAGCAGGAATATATGTCAGTAAATAATGCCCCTGCCTTTTGACTTTGCATAAAGCCTTTCAGACAACAAATGACGCAGCCCGGTTCCAGAACATGCGGACGGGCTGCGTGGTTGTTCTATCCAGCGGACACCCCTTTTTCAGCATACGCAGTATTTTTTCGGAGGCAGGATGGCGGAAAAAACGACCGGCAATTTAATCCTTTGGTTTTTTCTGGGATGTCTTCTGGTTTCGACCTTGATGCTGGGGTGGCTGTTCTGGCCATTTGTATCGATTATCGTCCTGGGTGCCGTGATCACCGGTATTTTTAGCCCGATCTACACGTTCATGCAGAGATCAGGTAAGATCCGAGCATCGCTTGCCTCGCTGGTCGTGTGCGGCCTCATTTTTTTCATTTTGTTCATCCCGACCATCTTTTTTGTGGGGATACTTTCCAGCGAGGCCTACGATCTGTATCAAGCCGCCAGGAACGCGGTGATCAGCGAACGTTTCCAATCCCTGATCGAGGGGAGCATGATCTTGGAGAAAGCCAACGCCATTCTGGTATATTTCAATATCGAACTGACCGGGCAGGAATTGAACAAGGGCATCTCCGAGATAGGAAAGTATGTCGGGTTTTTCCTTTACGATCAGGCCCGGGCCATCGCGTCTAATATGCTGGCGTTTATCGTCAATTTCTTTCTGATGCTGATAGTCATATACTACCTGCTCATCGACGGCGGACGCCTTATTTCTTTTATTGTTGATCTGTCACCGCTGCCGGGCGACCAGGAACGGAAACTGATTAAAAAATTCAAGGATATGGCCGGCGCGATCCTGATCGGCAATGGATTGTGTGGATTGATTCAAGGTGCTCTCGGTGGCATCGTTTTTTATGTATTAGGACTCAATTCACCCTTTTTATGGGGTGTCATCATGGGACTGCTGGCGTTTCTGCCCATTATCGGCATCGGAGTGATTCTCACCCCTACGGCCATTTATCTATTCTTGACGGGCCATCCGGCTGCCGGCATATTTATGATTATTTTTTATGTCGTGCTGTCCGGAGGCATAGAATACATTTTCAAACCCAGACTGGTGGGGCATCGTGTGAAAATGCACACCCTGCTGGTATTTTTTTCCATCATCGGGGGGCTGAAGCTTTTCGGTATTCTGGGCATCATATATGGACCGTTGGTGATCACGGCCTTTTTAACCCTGACCGACATATATAAAGCCAGCTACCAGTACATCATCGAAACAAGAGAGACAGAGATATCCGTGGAACCGCAGTAACCGGGATGTTTCCCGCTGCTGGTCACGGGAGGATTTAACAGGAAAAATATTTATCTTCCAACCCATTTTTAAATTTGAAAGGCTCACTTTGGCCTATTGACCGGCGTTGAAGACCGCCGGAGAAAAGGTGAAGACATGACAATCAACGAACACCTGCCTGAAATCAGCATCGAGCGTGAGATGAAAAAATCATACCTCGACTATGCGATGAGCGTCATTATCGGCAGGGCGCTGCCTGATGTAAGGGACGGGCTGAAACCGGTTCACCGCAGAATACTTTTTGCCATGCGGGAATTGAAAAACGATTACAACAAACCCTACAAGAAGTCGGCCAGGATCGTCGGCGACGTCATCGGTAAATACCACCCCCATGGCGACAGTGCCGTGTATGATACGATCGTGCGTATGGCGCAGGATTTTTCCATGCGCTACCCGTTGGTGGATGGCCAGGGCAACTTCGGATCCGTGGACGGGGATCGTGCCGCGGCCATGCGCTACACAGAGATCCGGATGACGCGTTTGTCCCACCAGATGCTGGAGGATCTGGACAAGGAAACTGTCGATTTTACTCCGAACTACGACGAATCTCTGGATGAGCCGTCCGTATTGCCCACCGTAATCCCTGCACTGTTGGCTAACGGATCATCGGGTATTGCCGTGGGTATGGCTACCAATATCCCGCCCCACAATCTCAGCGAAATTATCGATGCCATAATAGCAATTATCGACAATCCGGACATTGGTTTCGAGGGACTCATTCAGCATATTCCCGGGCCGGATTTTCCCACAGCCGGAATCATCCACGGGACCAGAGGCATCCATGATGCGTATAAAACCGGGCGCGGCATCATTCGCATTCGGGCCCGCGCCACGGTTGAAAAGGACAAGCGCACCGGCAGTGAAACCATTGTGGTTTCGGAATTGCCTTATCAGGTCAACAAAGCCCGGCTGATCGAAAAGATCGCGGACCTGATGAAAAATAAACAACTGGAAGGCATCCGCTATGTCCGGGATGAATCGGACCGGGAGGGCATGCGTATCGCGCTGGGCCTCAAGAAGAACCAGGTTGCGGGTGTGATTATCAATAAACTATACAAACACACCCAGATGGAAAATACCTTCGGCATCATTTTTCTGGCCGTGGTGAACAAACAGCCCGAGATCCTCAACCTCAAAGAGTTGTTGGAGCACTTCGTTCTCCACCGCAAAGAGATCATCATCCGGCGCACACGCTTTGAACTGAGAAAGGCGGAAGCGCGGGCCCACATTCTGGAAGGGTTGAAAATTGCCCTGGATCATCTGGACAGGGTGGTTACATTAATACGGTCATCCAAAAATCCGCCCGAGGCAAAGGCGCGTCTCATCGAATCTTTTGAACTCACAGTCATACAGGCTCAGGCTATTCTGGACATGCGCCTGCAGCGCCTGACCGGCCTCGACAGAGACAAGATCATTGATGAATACGATGCCCTGTTGAAGGACATTACCTGGTACAAGGAGGTGCTGGGAAGTGAAAAACTGGTGCTCGGTATCGTAAAAGACGAACTGACTGCAGTTCAGTCTGAGTTCGGAGACTACCGACGGACCGAAATCATCGAAGAAACCCGCGAGCTGACCATCGAAGATATGATCGTGGAGGAAGACATGGTGGTCACCATCTCCAACTCAGGTTATATCAAGCGCAATCCGATCACGCTGTACCAGAACCAGCGGCGTGGTGGCAAGGGCAAAACCGCCATGGGGACGAAGGAAGAGGATTTTGTGGAACAACTCTTCGTGGCCTCCACGCACCACACCTTCCTCTTTCTCACCAGCAAAGGCCGGGTCTACTGGCGCAAGGTTTACGAGATCCCGCAGGCCGGGCGCCTGAGCCGGGGTAAGGCTGTTGTCAATCTGCTCAATCTGGAAAAAGACGAAAAGCTGGCCACCGTCATGGCCGTGCCTTCATTCGATCCCGGTAATTACATCATTATGGCTACCCGGCAGGGTCTGGTGAAAAAGACCGATATCATGGCCTACAGCCGTCCCCGGTCAGGCGGCATCATCGCCTTGGATCTGGTGCCCGGCGATGAACTGATTGCAGCCAGAATTACAGACGGCACGATGAATGTGTTCCTCTGTTCGGTGATGGGCAAGTCTATCCGCTATCATGAGTCAGACGTAAGGCCAACGGGCAGGGTTGCCAGAGGGGTCCGCGGGATGCGTCTGGCGGAAGGAGACAGCATTGTCGGCATGCAGGTGCTCAGCCACGGCCAGACGCTGCTTGTCGCGACTGAAAAAGGCTACGGGAAAAGGACATCCATTGACGAGTACCCGATTCAGAAGCGGGGCGGCAAGGGCGTAATTACCATCAAGACCAACGAACGCAACGGTATGGTGGTTTCGATACTGCTGGTGGAGGAACATGATGATCTGATGGTGATGACCGACAGCGGAAAACTCATCCGCATGCCCATCCGCGGCATTTCCGTGATCAGCCGCAATACACAGGGGGTAAAGCTGATCGGCATGGATCCGGATGAGCGTGTGGTAGGGGCGGCGCGCCTGGCCGAAAAATAGCTATTTAATGCTAATTGAAACAAGACCGGTTTATCGACAGATGCTTGATGATACCGATAAAATAAAAATCGGGGTGGTGGGCGCCGGCAGCTGGGGCACAGCTCTGGCCAATCTTCTCGCCCACAAGGGCGGTTGTGTCGACCTGTGGGTGTTTGAAGACGAGGTCAGAGAGCAGATCAGGCAGGCGCGCGAGAACAAGGTGTTTTTGCCCGGAATCCTGCTTTCTGACAACCTGGCGCCATCGACCGATATCGGCAGCGTGGTCGCTGACAAAGATTTTCTGCTCATGGTGGTTCCGTCCCACCTGGTGCGTTCGGTGGCCGGGGATATCGCTGCACATATTTCGCCCGGCACCATCGTCATTTCGGCATCCAAGGGGATTGAAAACAAAACGCACCTGACCATGACCCAGGTGCTGGCAGAAATGCTGCCTTCTGTTTCGCCAACCAACCTTTCCGTCCTGTCCGGCCCCAGTTTTGCCCGGGAAGTTGCCGTCAACGTGCCCACGGTTGTGACCGTGGCCGCACGGGACCCTGAGGTGGCCTTGCGCGTGCAGCACGTTTTTGCTACACCTTATTTCAGGGTTTACACCAGTGACGACCCCATGGGCGTTGAACTGGGCGGGGCCGTGAAAAATGTTATCGCCATCGCTGCCGGTATCGTCGACGGTCTGGGTCTGGGGCTCAACACGCGTGCAGCCCTGATAACCCGCGGCCAGACTGAAATACGGCGTTTGGGGTTGAAACTTGGCGCTAATCCGAGGACCTTCACGGGGCTTGCCGGAATCGGCGACCTGATTCTCACCTGCACGGGAGATCTCAGCCGCAACCATACCGTCGGGAAACAGATAGGGCAGGGGAAAACGCTCAAGGCGATCCTCTCCGAGATGCGCATGGTGGCCGAAGGTGTGAAAACATCCAAATCTGTTTACAATCTTGCGCGCAAACTGGGTGTTGAAATGCCGATTTCCAGTGAAATCTATCAGGTGCTCTACAACGACGTGCCTCCAAAAGAGGCCCTTTTCAGGCTGATGACTCGGGATCTTAAGGATGAACTTGACGAGAAGTAATTTATTCCAGCATTAAAAACCTGGTCCTCTGGACCCGGGTATCTATTTATAGGTTGGGGAAGTAAATGGACCGCGAAAAGAAACACCAGGGAGCCGGACACCGAAAGCGCTTGAGGGAAAAGTTTTTAGCATCCGGCTTGAGCGGGTTTCACGATTATGAAGTGATCGAGCTTTTGTTGACCCTGACAACGCCCCAAAAGGATTGCAAACAGCAGGCCAAAGCGGTGCTTAAGCGATTCAAGACGCTCCAGGGGGTGTTTGAGGCATCATCCCGCGCGTTGTGTGAAGTGGACGGGATCGGGCCGAAAAACCTGCTGAGCCTTAAACTGATCAAGGCTGTGGCCGACCGTTACCTCAGTAAAAAAATACAGCACCAGGATGTGGTCAGCAATTCCAGGTCGTTGTTCCAATATTTGACTCACCATATGCGCGATAAAGACAGGGAGTGTTTTGAAACGGTTTTTCTAGACGCAAAGAACAGGGTTATCAGCTCCGAAACTCTGTTCAAATGCCCATAACCATCCGTCCGGCGACCCGGATCCGTCACCCGAAGATATTGCTCTCACCCGTCAACTGGTTTTTGCCTGTCGAACGATGGGTATCACCGTTCATGAGCACCTGGTTATCGGAAACGGCACCTATTTCAGTTTTGCTGACCAGGGCTTGATTACTCAGATGAATCAGGATTATGACAGCCGATAAAAAAAGATTGCCACCTTGCTTTGGCGACCTGGAAACGGTTTTTCCCGAAGGTGCGGACGGTTTCAGGCACTCCCCTGAAGCATGTCTTCAGTGTGCCGGAAAGACAGAATGTCTGCGCTCAGCCATGCAGAGTGGCCAGGGGCTTCGCGTGCGTGAAACCTCGGTGGACAGGGCATACGCATCCGGCATGATTGGCTTCTTTGAACGATGGTCGCAGAAAAAGGAGTTGGATGCGCGTAGAAAGCTGAAGGACGGGAAAGGGTGAATAACCAATAACGAATAATCAATGTCCAAGTAGGGACAGGCCTTGTGTCTGTCCGTTTCCGCGAATCGCCGGCAGCCGTTCGGGTACCCACAAGGAGCATCCCTACTTGATCATTGGAAATTGGATATCGATTATTGGCTATTTAGAAAAGCGGATTGCCAACCGCTGATGGCTGTTCGAGGTTCAATATTTGATTTTCCGGTTCGTCCGGGTGTGGAGGATCGCTATGAAATTGATCAAGGATTTTGACCTACATGGCCAAAGGGTACTGATAAGGGTCGACTTTAATGTGCCCCTCGACAGCCAGGGGAAAATAGACGACGATTCAAGGATCCGGGCCGTACTTCCCACGCTGCAGTACGCCATCGATAAGGGGGCAAAACTGATTGTCGCTTCCCACCTGGGGCGGCCCGGGGGTGAGGTTGTGCCTTCATTCAGTTTGTCCCCCGTAGCCGATCAGTTGGGGCGGCTGATGGGCAAGGCCATTGATATGGCTCCCGACTGTGTTGGCCCCGAAGTGGAATCACTGACAAGCCGTATGAATTCCGGAGAGATCGTGCTGCTCGAAAATCTGCGCTTCCATCGGGAGGAACAGAAAAACGACGATCAATTCGGCAGGGCTCTGGGAAAGCTGTGTGATCTGTATGTCAATGATGCTTTCGCTGTTTCACACCGCACCAATGCTTCTGTGGTTGCGGTAACAAAGCATGTCCCGGACAAGGCTGCCGGTATTCTGCTAGAAAAGGAGCTGGCCTGGTTTAAAAAGGCGATGATCGAGCCGCAAAGACCGCTTGTGGCTGTTGTCGGCGGGGCGAAAGTTTCCAGCAAACTGGCCGCCCTGGAAAATATGCTGAAGCACGTGGATAAAATTATCATCGGCGGTGCAATGGCCAATACCTTCCTGAAGTCTTTCGGCTTTGGTGTCGGAAAATCTAAAATTGAAGAAGATCAAGTGAAGATTGCCGGCGAGGTGTATCGCCGATCCATGGAAAAGGGGATTCATTTTTATACGCCGGTGGATGTCGTGGTTGCGCGACGGTTTGAGCCGGGTGCAGACAACAGGGCGGTCCCGGTTCAGGAAATCCCGGAGGATTGGATGGCCATGGATATTGGACCGGCAACGGCGACGCTTTATGCTGAAGCATTGAGCGATGCGGGAACGATCCTGTGGAACGGTCCTATGGGGGTGTTTGAAATGGATGCGTTCAGCCGGGGCACATTTTCCATCTCCCGCGCTATTGCTGCTTCCCAAGCACTGACCATCGTCGGCGGGGGTGATACCGGCAGCGCCGTTCACAAAACCGGCGATGCCCGGCAGATTTCATATATATCCACCGGCGGGGGGGCTTTCCTTAGTCTCATGGAAGGTAAAACCCTACCGGCCGTTGCAGCTCTGGAGGAAGATACTTCTCAAGCTGCCGGCGGATAGAGGGGAGTATCGTATGTTCACGGTTTTAATCCCGGAGTCGAACGCATGCACCTGAAACACGCAAAAAGCGGATACACCGTCCTCATCGGACTGGCGGCTGTCTGCTGCCTTGCGCTTCTCATTTTTTATTTCAGAGCGGCGCTGCTGCACGGGGGGGAACAGCTGTGGACCCTGGTCACAGACCGGGAAAAGACGACCCGGTTTGTGGCCGCCTTTGGGGAGGGTGCACCGGTCGTTTTCATGCTGTTTCAGATCCTTCAGGTGATATTTGCACCCATCCCGGGTGAAGCGACAGGCTTTATCGGTGGTTATCTCTTCGGCGCTGTAA
>JAFDAT010000321.1 GCA_019313725.1 Deltaproteobacteria bacterium | reverse complement strand
AGCTGTCGATTCCATCAGCTCAAAGCCGACTTCCCCCACCATGTAACGGGCCACGTTAATCTTTTCCAGTTCGTCTACATAGGTCATATCCGGTGCATCCTTCCCCAGCATGGGCTCCCATATTTTTTGTGCCTGCTCCAGGTTTTTCACCGCTATGCAGATGTGGTCTATCTTGTTTATCTTCATTGTCGACGCCTCCCATCAATGATGATCGTTTTACGATTTACGTGTTACGTTTTTAGGTTCAGACCGGTCGTTACGGAACTCTTTTATTTCATCGAAATCGGGATCGCTATCGGGATCGGGATCGAATACGTGTTACACGTAAAACTCCGCGTCTCCCTGAATATCATATCACCATCCCACTCCGGATGAATCGAAAATTACAAATAAATTTCAATATCCAAACCTCAAAAAAGGTCAAAAACAATTGTTTGGAATTTTGAATTTGGTCATTGAGTTCAAGTTTCCTATTGTTTCGATTTCGATAGCGATCCCGATAGCGATTTCGATCACTCAATCCAGTAATACCTAACTCCCTTTTAGGGATCGTTTTACGATTTACGTGTTATGTTTTAGGTTCAGCCCGGTCGTTACGGGCTCATTGCTTTTGGGATAATAATCAGCGCATAGATTTATCCAAAGCTAAACCGTACACTAATATCGAAATTATGCGCAAACATGATGTGATTTGAGCAAATAGGTACTTATGTGCAATTGGTTTCCAGCTTGACAGCTTCCGGTAAATATAGCAATATTATTCAACCACTGAAAACGTTTCACGATTTAAACGGGTGAAAGATATGCCTGCCTTGACCTTTAACCAAAATTCTAATTTAGGAAGGAGGAACCTGTCTATGTATGCTGATCGTTTCTGGAAGAAAAACTGGGATGCGGGTGTAGAGGATCTGGAAGCACATGAGTTTGAGACGACCTTTGCCAAACTGATCGAACCGATCTTCAAGGACATGCCGGAAAAAACGGCCATGGGCTACCTGGGGGTGGATGTCTCCTTCGGTGAACTGGACAAACGCGCCAATCAGTTTGCCGACATGCTCATAAAAAACGGCTTTGAAAAAGGCGATGTGGTCGGCATCAACCTTCCCAACATACCGCAGTACGTCATCACGGTCATCGGTACGCTAAGGGCCGGTTGCATTGTGTCCGGCGTTTCCCCGCTGCTCTCTGCAGAGCAGATCAAATACCAGCTCAATGACCTGGGGGGAACCGGCAAGAAAATCGCCCTGGTCACCCTGGATGCCATCTTCGCCGGGCACATCGTCAAAATAGCAGGCGATATTCCTCAGTTAAAACTGGTGGTTACCACCAGCGTCGCCAGCTTTCTTCCCAAAATAAAGCAATTTTTAGGAAAACTATTGAAAAAAATCCCCACGGGCAAAGTCACGCCTCTGCCGGGGATTACGGTACTGGACTACCACAAGAATGTCTTCAGGGATTATGCCGATGCCCTTGTCGATACGGATCTGACACCCGACGATATCGGCTGGATTCAGTACACCGGCGGCACCACCGGCGACCCCAAGGGTGCCATGCTCAGCCATCGCAATGGTTGTCACAATGTCCTCAGTATCGGCCGTTGGCTGGGCTGGGCCAAAGGGGAAGGTGTGCTTTTATCCGGGTTTCCATTTTTTCACATTGCCGGACTCACCGTCTGCGAAAGTGCGATTTTCATGGGCTGGACCCAGGTATTGGTACCCAACCCGCGGGACACGGACCATATCTGCGCTGAAATGGAAAAATACAAACCCACCAACATGGCCAATGTTCCCTCACTTTACCAGATGCTGCTTGAAAACCCAAAATTCAAAGCCATGGACCACACGACCCTTGGAACCGTAATCTCTGCCGCGGCACCCTTCCCCAAGGAGTCTCAGATGGAACTGGAAGATATCATCGGTGAGGGTAAACTGCTCGAGCTATACGGCATGACCGAGACTTCACCCGTCGCGACCATGAATCCCTCCAAAGGCAAGAAAAAACTCGGCACCGTGGGCCTGCCGTTTTTGAACACGGACATCAAACTGGTGGATCCGGGGTCGGGCGAGGAAGTTCCGGTGGGAGAACCCGGAGAGATATGCGTCAAGGGTCCTTTGGTCATGCAGGGCTATTTAAACAAACCCGAGGCAACCCGGGATGCGATCGATGAAGACGGCTATATGCACACCGGTGATGTGGCCATCATGGACGAAGACGGTTTTCTGAAAATCGTCGACCGGACCAAGGACATGATCATTGTCGGCGGCTTTAAAGTTTTTTCCAGCAAGGTGGAAGATGTCATATCCGACCACCCCGCGGTGGGCTTGATGGCCCTGATCGGCGAACCCAATCCGGATCGGCCCGGGTCGGAGATCGTTAAAGCCTATATTCAGAAGAGCCCGGACTTTACGTTCGATGGCACCGAGGACGACTTGAAGGCGGACATCATCAAATTCGCCAAAGAAAAATGCTCGCCCTACGAGGTGCCCAAACGGATCGAACTGATCGATGAAATACCTCTCACTGCGGTGGGAAAAATCGACAAGAAAGTACTCCGAACATGATCAAAACCAAAATCGTGGCCACCATCGGCCCTTCCTCCAACACCAGGGCGGTGCTGGAAAAACTGGTCGATGCCGGCATGAATGTTGCCCGGCTTAATTTTTCGCATGGAACCTATGAGGAACACGGGGAGGTCATTAAGACCATCCGTTCACTCTCCAGGACCATGAACAAGCCTATCGGTATCATTCTGGATCTTCAGGGCCCCAAAATCCGTACCGGGACCCTCAAGGACGGCAAACCCGTCGACCTTAAAACGGGCGATGCCATCCGCATCACCACCAAAAAAATAGAAGGCACGGCGGACAAGGTATCGACAACCTACACCAAACTTCCGGAGGACGTGAAGAAGGGGGATAAAATCCTTATCGATGACGGACTCATTGAGCTTAAGGTCCTCTTCAAAAGAAAAGACACCATCAAATGCAAAGTCATCAATGGCGGAATTCTGAAAGAGCACAAGGGCATCAACCTGCCGGGAGTCGATGTCTCGGCACCATCGCTCACGGAAAAGGACCGCCGTGATCTCAACTTCGGCATAAAGGTCGGTGTGGATTATTTTGCACTCTCCTTTGTCAGGAAAGCCGAAGACCTGAGACAGATAAAAAGGTTTATCAAACGGCAGGGCCATAGCACCCCGGTCATCGCTAAAATTGAAAAACCGGAGGCCGTGGACAACCTGGACGAAATTCTGGAAGCCACCGACGCCATCATGGTGGCTCGGGGGGATTTGGGCGTGGAACTGAATCCGGAACAGGTTCCCTGTATCCAAAAAAGAATCATTGCCGCCGCCATCCGGGCCAACAAACCGGTTATCACAGCCACCCAGATGCTGGAGAGCATGTCGTTCAACCCGATACCGACGCGCGCCGAAGCATCCGATGTTGCCAATGCCATCTTTGACGGTACGGATGCCGTCATGCTCTCCGGTGAAACCGCATCCGGAAAATACCCGGTACGCGCAGTGAAAATGATGGCTAAAATTGCCGGGCGGGCGGAAAACTCGGAATTTATGAAGTTTAACCTGCACCAGGAAAAGAACCCCACCGACCTGGTACCCCACGCAGTCGCCCATTCAGCCGTCAACATTCTTCAGGAGCTCAACGCCAAGGGTATCGTGGTTTTTTCCGTTTCCGGCAGCACCGCCAAACTGATCTCGAAAAAGCGCCCGTCAAAACCCGTATACGCCTTTACGCCAAACCCTCGCGTTTACAACCGGCTCGCACTTATCTGGGGCCTGACCCCCCTTTACATCGCCAACATCGATAATGCCAGGCGTCTCATTCAGGCCAGCGAAAATATCCTGATGGACAAGCAGATCGCCCGTACAGATGACCTCATCATCATCGTTATCGGATTCGGCCTGAAGAAAGGATCCACCAACGTGATCAAAATTCACCGGGTGGGGCACGACGACTAATAATAACAGCGTGTACCACGCTGTTATGAGACGCGACTTCGTCGCTATTTAATTTACCAGTTTTCACAAAACAGTTCGAAATGACCGGAAGGTCTGACGCAGGCCGGGCATTTTGAAGGTGCTTCCGAGCCTGCATGCACATAACCACAATTTCTGCAGCGCCAGAGCATGCGCTCCTCTCGCTTGAACGTTCGGCCGGAATGTATGTTTTCCGCCAGAGCCAGAAAGGTTTTTTCATCCTTTTTGCGGTATTTTGTGAGCAGCGGAAGCGACCTGGGACGGGCAACCATGGAAAAATTAGAATGCAGTGACAATGATACCGGCTATGGCTGTCATGATTCCAAGTCCCTGAAGTTTGGTGACTTTGTCTTTCAAAAAAATAATGGCCAGGGTTATGGTCACGATCGATAAGGCCGAAGCTATGGGTGTGATCAATATCGCATCCCCGATGGTTAACCCGTAATTGACGATTGCTACGGCACCCGCTTCAATAACACCCATTAATGCAACCATACACTTTGTTTTGAAGGTCGCATTCCCCAAGCCAAGCCTCCGTTTTGTGAGCAAGG
>JAFDAT010000320.1 GCA_019313725.1 Deltaproteobacteria bacterium | reverse complement strand
ATTTCAGTGAGGGTATTTTTGGTGTCTACAAGGGAAGCTCCGGGTTTGTACATGATCTGGCCAAAGAAACTGTCAGCATTCCACTATCTCAAAGGACTGAAACGTTCCTCCACTATCGCATAGAAAAATAATGGAGTTCTTTCATGTCCTACACGCAAACCGATCTAACCAACAAGATAACTCTTGATATGGCCGCAAAAAGGCACAAAAAGCACAAAAATAAAATTTAAATCATAAATATTTCAATATGTTATCAGATTGAAATTCGATAATTTTGACTTTTTACGAATCCATCAACTCTTGGTTTTTCAAACTGGCTGAGCACGTCCAGCAGTTCGATTTCATAGGCTTCGAGATTCTCAACAAAATTTACCACGGGAAACCAACAAACAACAGCAACAGCCAGCTACTTTTCAGGACAAGATTACTTCCCTAAAGCATGGATAAGCTATTGACTCAAAAGCATTGTTTTGTCATATTTGACATTGAAAAAATCAATTTCCCACCTTTTAAATTGATTATAGGAACCCCTTGTGAAAAAGCAACTAGACCAGGCACCCTTCTCTTTCCTCTCGGAAAAGGCCAAGGAAGACCTTTTGAGCCAATTTTCCTCGGCAGCAGTAAAAAAAGGCACCATACTTCTGGTCCAGGAAATATCGTCGATTGAAAAATTCCTGGTTCTTTCCCGAGGATCTGCCAAGTACTACTTTGAACAGAACAATGAAAAAACCCTTCAGGGCCGATTAAATGCAGGCGATAATTTCGGGGGCATCTCGATCCTGCTAAATGATGCTGTGTCCACAAGGACACTGAAGGTGCTGGAGGACTCTGTTTTTTTAAGTTTGAACGCCGACATCTTTTTAAAGACCTGCGCAGCGTTCGAAGTATTTAAAACTTTTTTTACCAATGCGTTTGGAAAATTGATGCTGAATAAGTCCTATGCGGGTATTATTGCACGTCAGATAAAGGATAAGGAATTCAATCTGCCTTTCTTTAACCAGCCCATCTCAGCAATATTCAGACCCAATATTGTCACCTGTCCGCATGATGCAACCATTAATGAAGCTGCTCAAAAAATGGAGAAAAACAATAGCAGTTCAATATTTATAAAGGATGTAAAAGGAAAAATCGATGCCATTATAACCGATGCCGATTTAAGAAACGGTGCCATAGCCAAAGGAGTCGAAGTTGGATATCCAGCTTCCGCCATTGAGTTATCCCCCGTTGTTTCAGTCCCTGCAGATGCCCAGGTTTTTGAAGCGTTTGTCACCATGACTGCAGAAGACAGGGAGCATCTGGCAGTTACCAGTAAAACCAATGCCATTATCGGTACGATTTCCAATAAGGATTTAATCGCGGCTCAGGTTAATTCTACCTATCTTCTCATTAAAACCATTAAGTCAGCGAAAAGCGTGAATCAACTTGAGAGCATGCACTCAAAAATGGCTTTAATGCTTCTGGACCCCATCCGAAACGGTGCAAATCCAGAATATATCACACGGCTGATCACGACAATTTCCGATGTTATTCTGAATAAAGTCATTGAATTCAGTATTGCAGAGCTGGGCAACCCTCCTTGTAAATTTGCCTTCATGATTATGGGCTCGGAAGGCAGGGAAGAGCAAACTCTCGTTTCCGACCAGGACAATGGTATTGTATACGAAGATCTCGACAATGATAAAGAAAAGGCGGATGCATCCGCCTATTTCGGCAAACTTGCCGAACGGGTGTGTGACCAGCTCAATACCGCCGGATACAAGTATTGTGATGGCGACATCATGGCAAAAAATTCCAAATGGTGCCAGCCGCTGAAAAACTGGAAAAATTATTTTTACAGTTGGATCTATCATGCATCGCCGGAAGATCTGCTTAATTCGAGTATTTTTTTTGATTTCAAAGGGGTTTGGGGGGATCTGGAACTAACCGATCAACTGAAATCATTTCTGCTGGATTCTGTGGAAAAACAAGTCGGATTCTTGAGACATTTAACCGAAAATGCATTGTATTTTAAACCCCCCATAGGTCTGTTTGGTAAGCTGTTTGTCGAATCCAAAGGGGAGCATAAAGACGCCTTTAATATCAAGCATGCCATGCTGCCCATTGTTGACCTTGCACGGGTTTATGCATTGAAACACGGCATCGTTCAAAATAATACCCTCACCAGACTTTTCAGGCTGTATACCAAACACGTATTTACCCATAAACAGTATATTGATCTGGTACAATCCTACAACTATGTGATGCATTTAAGGTTCTTAAGACAGATCACCACGATTATTGATGAAGAAAAGCCGCCGGACAATTATATCAATCCTAAAAATCTCTCTTATCTCGACAGGGCCATGCTAAAAGAAATATTTAAAAAAATTGAAGGATTTCAAAAAAACCTGAAAGCCGAATTTATTGGAATGGTATAAAAAAGCCTATGGAAAATACACAAACACCGAATGAAAAAAAGATACTTGTGGTTGATGATGAAATCGATATCCTGGAAACGCTGGAAGAGCTTTTGGAGGATATATTTATGGTTGACACGGCATCCTCATTTGAGGAGGCGGTTGCCTGCCTTAAAAACAACACCTACGATGTGGCTATATTAGATATCATGGGTGTCAGGGGTTATAACCTGCTAGAAGCGACCAACACGTTGGGAATTCCGACCTTGATGCTGACGGCACACGCATTCAGCCCCGACAACCTGAAAAAATCAATCGAACTGGGTGCCGATGCGTATATACCCAAAGATAAAATGGTGGATATCTCCCTGTATGTCGAAGATGTTTTAACCTATCGAAAAAGAAAGAAAAATAATAAAAAATGGTATGCCAAACTGGGGCCTCTTTATGACGAATTCTTCGGGGACGGATGGAAGGAACCGGAAAAAGAATTCTGGGACGAGTTTGATAAAAAATACTTCGAATCCTGAAATATAAACAATGGCTTTTCTAGCGGCTGTTGCCCAGATGATTTTTGTAATGATGGGGTTGACTTGGAATAGAAAAGCCATTATTGCCTGAAGGAATCACCTTCCTAATATGAGCGGTTTTAATTTTAGGAGGGTTTAATTTTATTTGGCTTCAAAGGATGTTATTGAAACAGATACCACCAAACAAAAATTATAAAACAGCAGAACCCAAATAATCATGAAAACAACCATCAGAAAACAAATCGCATCTGCGTTGGAAAAAGCCTCTGAAAAGGGGGTACTGAATATTGCGACGATGCCGGATATCGAGGTCGAAGTCCCAAAAGTGGAAGCGCACGGCGATTTTTCAACCAATATTGCCATGATCCTGGCCTCGAGTCAGAAAATGCCGCCGCGCAAGATCGCCGAGGCCATCATCGCCAATCTCGAAGATCCCAAGCAGATAATAGCGAAAACGGAAATAGCCGGTCCGGGCTTCATCAATTTTTATATGAAAGCAAGCGCCTGGATTCCTTTCCTGACAGCGGTTCATGACCTGGGGGGAAAATTCGGCGCGTCCAATATCGGCAAGGGGCACCGGATTCAGGTGGAGTTCGTGAGTTCCAACCCTACGGGTCCGCTGCATGTCGGGCATGGGCGGGGGGCCGCGGTTGGCGACAGTGTTGGTAATATCCTCGATTTTTGCGGCTACGATGTCCAGAAAGAATACTATATCAATGATTCAGGCCGCCAGATCCAGACCCTGGGGACATCCGTGTTTTTGCGTTACAAGGAAGTTCTGGGCGAGGCAGCGGTGTTTCCGGACGAGTGTTACCAGGGCGATTACATCAAGGATATCGCCGGTGACATTGAAAGGGATAAGGGGCGTACACTGCTGGAGATGGATGAAATTGAAGCCATCGGATATTGTGCGCGTTATGCCGCAAACCTGATCATTGGCGGCATCCGGGAGGACCTGTCCGCATTCGGCGTCACCTTTGACGACTGGTTCAGTGAACAGAGCCTTTATGATTCCGGCAAAGTGGACCAGGTGATCCAGTCTTTTAAGACGTCTGGCGCCATCTATGAGCAAGACGGTGCCCAATGGTTCAGGACCACGGATTATGGCGATGAAAAGGACCGAGTGGTTGTTCGGAAAAATGGACAAACCACATATTTCGCTTCGGATATCGCCTATCACCAGGACAAGTATGACCGGGGATTCGAAACGGTTATCGATGTGTGGGGCGCAGACCACCACGGGTACATACCCCGGGTGACAGCTTCTGTCGAGGCATCGGGTTATCGACGGGAACAGTTCGGCGTTATCCTGGTTCAGCTCGTGAACCTTTTGAGGGGGGGGGAGCCCGTGGCCATGTCGACACGTTCAGGCGAGTTTGTCACGCTGAACGACGTCATCCAGGAGGTCGGGTGCGATGCAGCCCGGTTCATATTCCTGACCCGGCACTACGAAAGCCCACTTGATTTTGATCTTGAACTTGCCAAGAAAAAAACCAACGATAATCCGGTCTATTATGTCCAGTATGTACATGCCCGTATTTCAAGCATCGTAGCGAAAGGCAGGGAACAAGGCATCCATCCAGGCGCGTGCGAGGACCATGTCCTGGCTCAGTTGACCCAACCGGAAGAGA
>JAFDAT010000319.1 GCA_019313725.1 Deltaproteobacteria bacterium | reverse complement strand
TTCGGTCTTGTCCAGAAAGTTGACGACTCTCATCAGATCTCCTTAAGGTACATGGTAACTTCAGGGGATTGGTTTTGTCTTTTGCCGTACTGTGGGAACGGCCCCTTGCTGAACCCTAAGTGGGTATACAGCTTTTTTAATTGGGGGCTGTTGGTCAGGGATATGAAGCGCCGGTAACCTTCCCGGGCCATTTGATCGACAAATGCATTTATGGTGAAAACCCCCACCCGTTGGTTGATGAATTTGGTAGAAATGGCCACGGCTCCCAGCTCGATGGTTTCGGTGTCGATTTTTTTCTTTTCGACACACCCGACGATAATACCATCAATCTTGGTTACAAAAAATGAATCTCTTTTTTTTTGAATATATTCGACGCTGCGCGGCTTTAAATAGGCTTCATGTTTGTACATATTCAGAATACCGGAGATGATTTCGGTTTCACGCCGATTGGCGACCACACCGAAGGCTTCTTCAAAATTGTTGGCGATCAGGGTGCCGGAGCCCTCGATGGTAAACAGTTCATACTTTATGGTCCGTTTGCCCGCCGGCAGTATGTGTACGCGGTCACAATGACCCGTATCGATTTTCCGGCAGATTTTTTCCAGGGCGCCTTTGAAATTGACGTTGGCAATCAGATCAGCATACCCGCCAAATGCATCTCTGACCCTGCGGGTGTTGATGGCGTTGATTTTTATGCCTTTGCGGTCGATCAGGTATTTTCTTTCCAGGAAGATGAACTTGTACACATGATCATGGAAATCGAGCACAAAATGGTAAAAATCAAGATCGGGTAGGATTTTGACGATTCTGGTTTCGGGCAGTCGGGATGAAAGCTCCCGGAAATGCTTTTGATTGGAGAATCGGTTGGACATGTTATGGAAAAGTGTGGTGCGGACGCCTTGCCGGTTCAGGAATTTAAGATCTGCTATGATGTCGTGGAAGTGGTCTCTGAGGATACCTTCCCTGCAGGCAATAAAAACAGACTTGCCTGCAAGGGCTCGGGTATATTCTTCTATGTGCAGTTTTGGCAATGGGAAATCAGGCTTCTTTTTTTTCCTCTTCGATTTTTTCAGCCTCTTTTTCTTTTCTTTCGGCTTCTGTCGTGGCAGTTTTGAAGTTTTTTATCGCTTTGCCCATGCCGCCGCCGATTTCAGGCAGTTTTCCGGCACCAAAAATGATGAGAATGATGACAAGTATTATGATAAGTTCCGGCATTCCTATTCCAAACATTCGGTCCTCCTATGCTGGGCCCACGGTAATAATGAACTGGCTCCGTTAATCCGCGGTACCCGCGTATACAACACAACCAATTGAAAGTATTCCATTATAAATTATAATGGAAGGTCAGTATATCACCAGTGCCGATGGGTGTCAATCATTCCTTATCTATACTCCGCCACGTTGTTTATGCAACTATGCTTGATTCAGTGCAGCCGGGTTTCCACGATTTCATCCACGGTAATGCCCAGCCCGGCGGCTTGTGTCAGGTAGTATTCCCTGGCACTCGCGTCAAGCACTTCGGGCGGAAACACGCCCTGAACATCGATTTTGTCATTGACAAAAAGCTTGGTGAACAGAAATGCCGATTGCCCGGTGAGGAAAGATTCGTGGGTGATGCCGTACTGTTCAAATGCCTCGGTCAAACCGGGTGCGTTGATGTAGTTGTCCAGGCAGACCGGTTTTCCATTGTTCTGCCCCTGAACGCGTACCAGGGCGGCGCCTTCTTCCAGGGCCATGCCTTCGGACAGCACCGCTTTGATGGTTTTCGGATCGGACGGGGCGGGCGGCGTCAACTGGCACACCAGGTCTAATGGAACAATCTTGACGCCCTTGACGTCAACCGGCTCGGTCCCTAAAAGCCCCATCCTGTAGAAGGATTCGGCCAGATTGCATGCGGGCCCGCCATATTTAAAATTGGCGCGTTTCAAACCCTTGAAAAACAGGCCGAAGGTCACCGGCTCTTCATGCTCGTGGTCCACCATCCGACGGGCACCCAACCCCTTGAAGTCGATCATTTCAGGATTGTTGAAGGGCGGCACCCGTTTGTACTCGCCATTTTCGAAAATAATTGGTTCGGCGGCCATGTCACCGAATGCGGTTTCCGGAGACCACCAGAAAGGTATAAACGCGTTGGTCCAGATGCCGTCATAAATATATATGTCGATGCTTTCGAGGTTATCCAGCTTGTCAGCGGCGTTTCTGGCGATGACATTCACCAGTCCGGGCGCCGAGCCCGTATTGATCAGTGCACTCAAGCCCGCCGACTTGAATTTTTCATCCAGAGCCAGCTGACGTTTAACAGCACCTATAAAATCGATGTCCACCACCGGGCCCGAAGCCATATCCTGATAATGCATGCCATTGATCAACGCGGCTTCCATGACGGCGGGGTTGAAATCGGGCGGCAGCCCGTTTACGATGAGCGCGGCACCCTTGGATACCGTGACAATTTCATCCAGGTTGCGGGCATCGACTTTAACGGCGGTGGCCTTGTCGAGTATATTTTCATAGCGTTTGGCCGCATCCAGATCATAGTCGGCGCAGATAATTTTCTCGACATTCGGCTCGTCGTTCAAACGCATGGCGATGGTGCCGCCCTGTGCGCCGGTTCCCATTACGATGACGGTTTTCTTCATGATTTTCCTTATCTTTTAAAGTTATCGGCAACTTCAGCCAGGGTTTCGTCCAGCTTTTCGATGATGGTGTCGATGGTGTTGTGGCTGATGATGCCCGGGGGTTCGAACCGGTTGACCTTGGCGTTGTTCAGGGTGCCGCCGGTCATCACGCCCCTTTTGAACAGGCCCTTGGATACGGCCCAACCCATTTCAGGGGTCGGGTATTCAAGACCGATCAGGAGTCCCTTGCCACGGACATCTACCAGGATGGGGTGCTTTTTCTGGAGATCAAAAAGTTTCTCCATGAAATATTCACCCTTTTCCTTGATTTGTTCCGGAAGGTCATTTTCGATGGTGAACTTGATGGCGGCAATGGCTGCGGCGCAGGCCAGCGGGTTTCCGCCAAAAGTAGGCGATCCCAATACCCAGGGGTTCTCCTTGAGTTCGTCGGTCCAGAGATGCGGCCGGGCAATGATGCCGGTAATGGGCATCACCCCGCCGCCAAAAGCCTTGCCGAAGGTCATGATGTCCGGCACCACGCCGTACCCTTCACAGGCCCAGAGGGTCCCGGTACGTCCCATGCCGGTCTGGATTTCGTCGAATATGAGAAACACACCATATTGGTCACAGATCTCCCTTAAACGCTGCAGATACCCTTCCGGGGGCAGTACAATGCCTGCTTCCCCCTGGATCGGCTCTACAATCATACCGGCGACGGTTTCGCCCACGGCGATCAGGTTCTTGATGGCGGCTTCGGCCGCATCGGCATTGCCGAACTCCACATGCTGAACGCCCTGAATGATAGGCAGGTAAGGTTTCCGGTAGGTTCCTTTGCCCGTGGCGGATACAGCACCCAGGGATTTACCGTGAAAACCGTTGACCGTGGAGATGTAATAGTGCTTACCCGATGCCAGTCGGGCCAGTTTCAGGGCCATTTCCACGGCTTCGGCGCCACCGTTGCAGAAAAACGCATATTGCAGGTCGCCCGGCGTACACATGGCAACCAGTTTGGCCAGGTACCCCCTTAAGGGATCCACGAGTTCCTGGCTGTGCAGGGCGTAACGGTTGAGCTGGGCCTGAACAGCCTTGACGATTTCTGGGTTCCGGTGACCGGCCGTGTAAACACCGAACCCGCCCAAGCAGTCGATGAATTCGTTCCCATGCGTGTCTTTGAAGGTTTCCTGGGAATCTTCCCACTCCACAAAGGTGGCATCCGTGGAAACAGATTTACGGTATTCCAGCCAGCCCGGATTTACGTGTTTGTTGAAGTTGTCAATGGAGTCCGTGACAATGCGATCTTTTTCTTCTTCAGCCAGTTCATCTTTCAGGATGTAATCCAGAATTCGGGACGATTCTTTCAATACATCGTCTTTGTATGCAGTCATATATTCCTCCTTAAGAAAATCGTTTTAGGTGTTACGATTTACGCTTTAAGCAAACACCTTTAAACTCCTGATAGAGCAATCCTTTTTCGTGATTAATTGCTTTATAAAGCGTCATTCTTGTAGACTGTATTTCCTTCGAAAATTGTCATCAGCACCGTTGATGGTGAAGCTGGCGATCATTTTTTTGCAAGGGTTGGTTCATTTTCAATCTTTATGACAATTGGAATAAATGTTGTCAATAAAATTCTTGACAAATAAATCGAAAAAAGTAAATACTGATCATTATAAACAGCATAATTGGATAAATTGTGAATAAAAATAATCGAAAAACATTAAAACTGATGAATAACAACGGAGAATGTAAAAACAGGCCGGATCCGTTGGATTGTAAGATGATAGGTCTTTTGCAGCAAGACGGCCGCATGTCGAATACGGCCATGGCCCAGAAACTGGGTATTTCGGAATATACTGTGAGAACTCGGCTCAAGAAGATCCTGGAGAGCGGCATTATCCGGATCGTGGCCGTGGGTAATCCCATCGATCTGGGGTTTGAAGTCTCTGGAAATTTA